>CAYOAR010000118.1:0-5325 GCA_964402105.1 uncultured Dehalococcoidales bacterium | reverse complement strand
CCCTCAAACCGAGTTTGTTATGGGGCTAGGCATTGATGCCGATAGTGTAGCTAAGGCAGTAAAGGATGCGGGAGCCGACGGATGTATCCTCGGCAATGCAGCCTGAGGCACCTGTGCTGCAGCCTGCGGCGGCGCCGCAGGGAGACTTGAGAAACTGGGCATCCCGACCATGATCGTTCAACGTGCGGAGCTAATGACCTCCACCAAGAATGCTTTCATGGGTCAGGGCATGCCGCCTGAAGTTCCCTGGGTAAACTTCCCTACCGAGTTAATCTATGCTGACTCTGACGTTGAGGGTATTATCGGACCCAGAATGGGCGAGGTTATCAACTGCCTCACCATTTGGCAGCCGGAGGCTTCTTATACAACAGGGCAGATTATTACACGTGACCCCATAAAGATCACTGGCCGGACCTATCCCGAGGCATACAACAATCTCCAGTTCACCATGCTGAGCCGAAATCTGGGAGACGGATTGCCCGTCAATCCGGCTACTCAAGAGGCTGTAGCGTGGATGATGACCGGAGTGCCCGCGGGAAAGAAGCTCAACGATCCCATCGGTAGCGATGGGAAGGTAACCACCAAGCGGGGCATCCTCACCTATGAAGTACTCGCTGCCTGTATGGCCATGGCCGGTGGACGTCCGGAGTACATGCCGATAGCCATTGCCGTTTGTGAGATCATGGTCGCTCAGCAGGACACCATTCTCGCAAGTTCAATGTCGGCTTATCCCGTTACCATGGTAAGCGGCCCCATTGTCAAAGACATCAGACTAAGCTCGGGATTCGGTTTGTTCGGCCCCGACCCCAACTACCCGGCCGGCGGCGCTATCAGGCGCTGTATTTGGCTTGTCCACCAGGGTCCAGGGGGGCTTGTTGCAGGCGGTGGCACCATTGCTCAATATGGTTATATGCGCCCCGGCATCTGCTTTGCCGAAAATGAAGAGGGGATGCCGCCTGGGTGGAAGACCTACGCCGAGGAGCGCTATGAGCGGCGGCGGGGATCAAACAGCGTAACCTACGGTCTTTGCCAAGGCGGAGCGATACGCGACTTTACCCATCGCGGGTCTGGTGGTGAACCGAGTCATGCCATTGAACTGAGCGAGAGTTTCGATCGTTTCGTAAGCACCGTGAAATCTATTCCTTCATCCGGGGTTCCGAGAGATGCTGCCGGAAGCAGGATGATGTGGCTTATGAACGCCTCCATCGCCAATGATATGGTGGCAAATGGTTACAGCAAGGAATCCATTAGGACAACGGCAGCCGAGAGGCTCTGGTATCTATTGGGAGAGGTAATTGACAGAAGCGGTATTAAGCGCTCCATCGAGGAGAATGGAGCTGATGTCGGCACTGATCTTCTCAAGAAAATTAGCTTGTGCACCAACCCCATGAACATCCATCTGGTAGTAGCCGGAGGGGATCATCCGTCACGTTCGGCGGTTATTCCCAGCTGGACGCCCCATAACAATAAGGAGATCGTGCTTCCGGATAACTGGGATAGACTCATACGTGATGCCGAACTTGACCTTGGACCGATACCGGGATAAGAGGTAGGTTGGGATTTGGCAGGAAAGTAATGTAGCGAATAAAGCACGCGAACAATAACTCGGGTGCTTTATTCATAGGTAAATACTCTCTCAGGGTTATTGGTTTGTTAGCGACGAGAGTACAGTATCCGTCCGTAAAGTAGGCAATATTTGGCAAGACGAGCTAGACCATGTTTACTGCCAAACCAACCCTTATGATCTCACCTGCTATGCAGAGTAAAAGGATTAAGCGAGAAATACTGCATTGATTGCACAAAAAGAACTGGCTACAATAATGAATATCAAGCGATGCATTTCCGCTAGAGGAGAAAACCTCAAAAGGAGATTTTCTTGAAAAACAAACTGGTTGCCTGTTTATTAACAGTACTGTTCATAGCAGGACTGGTAGCGCCTGTAAGCTGCTTGGATAGCCGCACTACCGGACTCCCGTCTCCGTCAGAACTTGCAGAACAAGGTTTTGCCTCGCCCGATTTTCCGCGTATCACGGCAGAGGATCTAAAGATAATATATGACAACAGGGACCCCTTTATCCTTATTGACACTCGTCCGCACTTTGAATACCTTGATGGTTACATCCCCGGTGCAAGAAATATCCCCAACAATCCACCTGAGGAGTCTCTCAAAGAGCTAGCCAAACTCCCCAAAGATAGGCTGATTGTCACTTACTGCGACTGCCTAGACGACGGCGAGTCCGCAAAGGCAGCAGAACTATTAAGATTCATGGGCTACGACAACGTCAAGATCCTATGGAAGGGCATAGATTATTGGCGCGACATCGGCGGCGACGTGAGGCAATAAAGCTGGCCGTGTCAGCTTAACCTATCTCTTTTGATGGCAAGTGGTGTTGTTTGATATGGCAAAGGCTAACCATGTAGCTATTAAGTCATCTGGCACAGAAAACAACGGCACACCTGTCATATGCCTTGCCAACCTCTCTCGCCGTTTCGGCGGACTGCTCGCTGTTGACAATCTTAACCTCACCATAACTCCAGGGGAGAGTTTCGGGCTACTCGGCCCAAACGGCGCAGGTAAAACCACCGTTATTAAGATGCTCACCACCATCCTGCCGCCAAGCTCAGGCGAGGCAACTGTAGCTGGTTTCAGTATCACTCGCAATGACTCTGACGTGCGCCGTGTCATTGGCTACGTACCCCAAGTGCTTTCTGCCGACTCATCCCTGACAGGCTATGAGAACCTGTTAGTCTTTGCCGGTCTCTATAATGTGCCCGCAAGTGCGCGGCGGGAGCGCATCCTTGACGCCATGCGTTTCATGGGGCTAGACGGAGCTGCCCACCGGCTTGTACGCACGTATTCCGGCGGGATGATCCGCCGCCTTGAGATCGCACAGTCAATTATGCACCGCCCGCGCATCTTATTCCTAGACGAGCCCACGGTTGGGCTCGACCCGATAGCGCGTAAGGCTGTCTGGGAAATCGTAACTGAACTCCGTCGCAACCACGGCACCACTCTGTTCATCACCACACACTTTATGGAAGAGGCCGATAGTCTGTGTTCCCGCGTGGCCATCATGCACCGCGGCAAGACAGTCGCCCTGGGCACCCCAGCGGCGCTCAAGGCAACTGTTAGTCCGAAGGCCACCCTTGAGGATGTTTTTATCCATTACACCGGCGACAGTCTCGCCTCGACGGAGGGCTACAGTGACACTGCCAGAACACGGCGCGCTGCCAACCGCCTCGGCTAAAACACCCGTGATAGGCGACCTTGGTGATTATGTCCGCAAGATACTAATCATCGCCGGTGTTGAGGTGCGCAAGTTGCGCCACGACCCAACGGAGCTTTTGATGCGCGCCGTTCAGCCCGCCTTATGGCTCATCGTCTTCGGCGAAGTCTTTTCGGGAATGCGCGCTATCCCCACTGGCGAACTTCCATATCTAGATTTCCTAGCCCCAGGCATCCTAGCCCAGAGTGCCATGTTTGTGGCCATTTTCGGCGGAATGAGTATCATCTGGGAACGCGATCTTGGTATCGTGCATAAATTTCTGGTTTCACCCACCCCCCGCACCGCCTTAGCCTTAGGCAAGTCCTCCGCTGGAGGCGTGCGCGCACTATCTCAGATGGTCATTATTTATCTGCTCTCAATCGTCATGGGAGTGCATATTAACTGGAACCCCGTCAATATACTAGCAGTCATCGCCGCCGTCGTATTAGGCGCGATGGTCTTCACCTCTTTTTCACTAATCATCGCTCTGCTCGTAAAGACACGGGAACGCTTTATGGGCATAGGGCAAGTACTCACTATGCCATTTTTCTTCGCATCCAGTGCCATCTACCCCATCTCCGTAATGCCGAGCTGGCTCCAAGTACTGGCGCGCATCAATCCTCTGACATATCAGGTAAATGCCCTGCGGGCACTAATGGTAAACGGCGGCACAAGCAGCCACCCACTATGGATAGATTTTGCCGTGCTTGTTAGCGCTACGGCAGTCCTGACAATTATTGCGGGCAGGCTATACCCTCGCGCCGCGAACTAGCTCCGACAAGCTACTGGGTGGGGGCTATCTTTTCGCCTGCTTTTTCGTTATAACGTGATTGGGGACGATTATTGTCTGCTAAACCAGCTCTTGGACATTATCGTACTATACGGCTAGAATACAAATGTCATGTCAAAAAACAGATTGTTCTACAGGTTGAGTCCCGTCTTTTGGGGCCTCGTTATTTTTGTCATCGCCCAAGTTCTCACTTTCGCCACAATATGGCGGCAGAACGCATTTTTAGACGAAGCGGATTTCTATGTGCCATCCCAGCCGGGAGAGATTATCACGATTTGGCCGGGCGTAGTCGAACAGCCAGATGGGTCAGTGGTTAATGTCCCCCCATACTCCGCATTGGGGCCCATCCTCATCTATTTTTTTTCTGTCGTAGTTGTTGTTGGGCTAGTACTATATTTTCTGCCACTCCGATTATTAAATAAGTTAATACGCGTTCTATTCGCCGTGCTCTTTGGCTGGGGCATCTTTGTTGCAACAGTAGTCTGGGTACCCTGGGAGTTTGCTCTGGCGCTCGCCGTAGCCGTGGGGCTGGCGTGGTTTTTCTTCCCGCGTATATGGCTGCACAACGGAGTTATGTTGGTGGCCATGGTGAGCTTGGCAACAGTGTTTGCCCACCTCATCTCCCCATGGACAGCTGTGGCGCTACTGGCAGCTCTCGCTGTTTATGACCTACTGGCTGTACGTTTCGGTTTCATGCTTTGGATGGCAAGCAAGTTCTCTCTCTCCAGCGCCGTGCCGGCTTTCGTTTTTCCCCGCCGGGGTAAGGAGTGGCGCTCAGGCCTTAGTGATGCTTCTTTTAGCAGCACCGAGGATGAAAAACCGAGTGAGCGGCGGTTCTCTATCCTGGGCGGAGGTGACATCGCTTTCCCGCTCCTTGTTTCTGCCTCAGTTTTCTTCGCTTTCGGCATAAGATCAGCAATGTTCGTGGCTGTTTTCGGCCTTGCGGGATTACTTTTAGCTTACGCCATACAGATGGTCCTGCTCAAAGGCCGGCCCATGCCCGCCCTGCCACCCATTGCCATCGCATGTGCCATAGGACTATTGCTAGTGAGTTAACGCTCTCACCGCTTTGGGGACAACTTGTGACGAGTGGGCACTAGGGCGATAATGAATTATACTGTTGCTTATTCTCCGTGTAAAATTGTTGTAGGACTTTTATAGCTAAATAGAAACAAGGGTTCCCAAAGACGTGGTTTAATTAGTTGGAACAATAATTAACCAAAGGAGGGAACCCTTGTGGAAATCATCATACAGGAAATATTCAACTCA
>CAYOAR010000117.1:0-2350 GCA_964402105.1 uncultured Dehalococcoidales bacterium | reverse complement strand
GCGAACCCATTTGGTGAAGGTGGCAAAGAGGGCGAAAGCCAAGATGAACGATGTTGCCAAAACGTGCCACTGGTGAATGCCGAAGATGAATAAGGCTAGCACCACTGCTATCGCCCCGGCCACAGGCCAGATGAGAGCGCGCCCGAATTGGGCAGGATTGGGCTTTTTAAAGCCAACTAGTACGCATAGTCCTGAGAGCAGGATGGCTACAAGGAACATAGGTACAGCTGTGCTGTTAAAGAAATCGGAGCCGCTCTCACTAATCTGAGAGCTGGAAAAGATACGACTGAAGAACGGGAGCATAGTGCCGATGAAGATTGCTGCGGTTGCGAGTGCCAAGAGCAGATTGTTGACAAAAAAGGTTGTTTCCCCCGAGATTAATGCATTGTCGCCAGGTGCATCCTTAAGATTACGCCAGCGGGTGACAATCAAGGCGAGTGAGCCGATTAGCACGATGGCCATAAAGGCAACAAAAACCAACTCGGCCGGGGTAGAGCCGAAAGAGTGAACCGAAGCGAGAATGTCGCTTCTGGTGAGAAACGCCCCAAAGATAGTTGTTAGGAAAGCGAGAATGATGAAAGCCATGCCCCAAATCTTGTTGAGGCTGCGCCGTTGCCACATCATGATGGCGTGGAGAAAGGCAGTGACTAGGAGCCAAGGCATAAGGCCGGCGTTTTCCACCGGATCCCATGCCCAATAGCCGCCAAAACTCAGCTCATAGTAAGCCCACCACGCCCCAAGCAGGTTACCCACTCCCAGAAATATCCAAGAGACGAGCGCCCAGCGGCGGGCAGAACTAAGCCACTCCCCATCCAAGCGGCGCGTGATAAGGGCACCTATGGCCATCGCAAATGGTGCCAGAATGAGAGCCCAGCCTATGAGAAGAGCAGGAGGATGGAAGATCATGCCTGGGTTTTGAAGAATGGGGTTCATACCCAAGCCATCAGCAGGCACTGGTGAGAGGGTGTTAAATGGATTCTGGTTTGCCTTTGGGAGGAAAATGAGGATAAGAAAAAAGATCTCAGTGAGGAGGACGATGGGTAGGGTGTGGGCTAAGCTGTTCTTCGACACCTTCCCTTGCCATAGAAGCACTGCCCCCACAATAGATACCAACCAGCTCCAGAAAAGGAGTGACCCTGCATTCCCAGCCCAGAGCCCTGATACCAGGTAGATAAAAGGTGTGCTGCGCGCTGATACGCCATAGACATACCTCAAGGAAAAGTCGTGGGAAAGAAGCGCTGATAATAGCACAGCCACAGCGAGTGTCATAAAACCAGCGGTAAGAAAAGTAGCCCGGCGGGCAAGGCGGTCAAGGGACTCCCTAGCAGGATGTGTGCCCAAGAGTTTGCCCAAGAATGTGCTTAGAAGAAAGGCGGCGATTCCGACAAGCGCTGTTGCTGTCGCCAGAACTAGCATGGTATTGCCGATGAAGGACATATGTTTCTCCCTAGATAATAGTTACCAAGTCAAACCATGCTATCCCTTTGGGATGGATGGTTAGCGAATTACTCCAATAAGCTTGTAACCAAACTTGGTCGCAGGCTAGTTTTTCGACGAGCATTTGGTGATGATGCGGGTGGCCTGAAATACTCCTGCAGCATCTAGCTTGCCTTGAACCACCGCAATGCGGCCAGCCTCAAAAGTATTAGGCACTTGACCCCGATAGATCACTGGCAGCCCAACGGAGCGGCCGGTTGTATCCAACAGGGTGAAACTAAAGACGAAATCACCCATGGTTAGGTCGGCACCAACTTCGCCGTTCACGCTAGTTACCTTGTCTATCATGAGCGTGCCCTGATCCAGCAACTCGCCCACCTCATAATAGTAAGTACCGCTGCCCATAAAGACAGCATAACCTAAGACGGCGACAGCAATTAGGATAATGGCCCCGCCGATGATAAGCTTCTTGCGATTTTTCATATGATTTTGCCCACTGGCATTATATCATATCTAATTGTGATATCGTCTATTTGGAGGCTTGTGTTGGTAAGGCAAGTTTAAGATACAGGACAACAGACTTCCCGAAAAGCTGACGAAGTCAAATCAATAAAGAGGTGGTGCTCAAGCACCACCTCTTTATTGTTGTTGCAGACCAAAGAACTACTTTACCAGTTCTTGGCATGACAATTGCCGGCTATGCAAGCGGCATTGTCCGTACGACCGGTATGATCGGCATCTGAGCCGGCTTTAACAGTCCAAGGACCGGGGTTTAGGGATGACCCAGACCAAGAGGGAGCCACAGGATAATCATTCATGTGGCACATATAGCACATGGCAGCACTAATAGCGTTGTGGGTAGCTCCCGTTAAAGCCGCAGCTGGCTTATCAAGTACTGGCGCCCCACCGCTGG
>CAYOAR010000116.1:0-2967 GCA_964402105.1 uncultured Dehalococcoidales bacterium | reverse complement strand
CGCCCCCTACACCGGCCAGCCAGAGATCCTCTTCGCTACCCCCTCAGATCCCGTAATCAGTTTCGAGCGTGACATTTCCCCCCCCCTTCTTGAGCGCAACGAGCCGATATACTCATTCGTAGACAGCAGCTATTGGATAGACATCGGCACTCCTGCTAAATACAAGCAGCTTAACTCCGATCTCCTCTCCTCTCGCACTTCTTCCAACCAACCGACACTATCAGGGCGTCATCACCCCGGGGTTCATCCCACCGCCAAAATTGAAGGCTCGGTACTCATTGGCAATGATTGCATCATTGGTGAAAATGCAGTTGTTTCTGGCCCTTCGGTTATCGGAGCCAAAACCAAGGTGGGAGCGAGGGCGGTTGTCACCGACGCCGTAATATGGCACAATGTTGCGATTGGAGCGGACTGCCGCATTGAGAACTCGGTCATCGCTGATAATTGCACGCTGGAGCGGGGTTGCCGCTTAAGCGATTGTGTCGTTGGTGACCACATAGACCTTTCAGAAGGTTATTGCCAGACTAGCGGTCAAATTTGGCCGGGTTTGGCGTAGTTATGCTTTTTCCTGCCTTTTTACAGGCATTTATTATTTTTGGCAAATAAAGATAATAAGGAGACAGTTTGATGCCGATTAAGAAAAATGGCGACCAAAAGGGCAATTTGCCTACCGCCAGTTATTTTTGGCCTCTTAAGCGTTATCAAAAACTCTATGACCGCGCCCTAGAAGACCCCGAGTCCTTTTGGGCTGAGCAGGCTTCTGTTCTGCAGTGGGACAAGCCGTGGGATCAGGTGCTCAATTGGCAGCCGCCATATGGGCGCTGGTTCGTTGGCGGTCGCCTTAACGCCTCAGTACAGTGCGTTGATCGGCACGCTAAGTCCGAGCGAAAAAATAAAGTAGCCATCTACTGGGAAGGCGAAATGGGAGCAACGCGCACCATCTCATATGGCGATCTATATGCGGATGTCAATGCTTTCGCCGCCGTTCTCAAGAAACTCGGAATCGGAAAGGGCGACCGAGTAACCATCTACCTGCCCATGATTCCCGAACTGGCAGTGGCAATGCTGGCCTGCGCCCGGGTTGGTGCTGTTCACAGCGTTATTTTCTCTGGTTTTTCCTCCCAGGCTATTGCTGACCGCGTAAACGATTCCAAATCTCGGCTCATCATCACTGCCAACGGCGGTTATCGCCGCGGCAAGATTCTCCCCCTCAAAGATATCGTGGACGAAGCCGTCAAGTCATGCCCGGGCTTAGAAAAGGTGCTGGTTGTCAAATACACCGATCACCAACCCAACATAAACCCCGAGTACGATGTTTGGTACAACGATTTAGTCGAAAAGGGAGCACGCATTGCTCCAGAGTCTATGGAATCCACCGACCCACTCTTTATTCTTTATACTTCCGGCACCACCGGCAAGCCCAAGGGCATTCTTCATGGCACAGGGGGTTATCTTACATGGGTTGCCAAAACGCTACAGTGGGCATTCAATCCCAAAGATGACTCGGTCTGGTGGTGTACCGCCGATGCCGGCTGGATTACCGGACACAGCTATGTCATTTATGCCCCACTCGCCCTGGGTCTTACCTCGGTTATCTATGAGGGCGCACCGGATTACCCCGCTATTGACCGATGGTGGAACATTGTTGACAAATACAGTGTAACCGCTCTCTACACCTCGCCTACCGCCATCCGCATGTTTATGAAATATGGTGATGGCCCCCTCGCCGGGCACGATCTTTCCACCATTGAGGTGATGGGCACAGTCGGCGAGGCCATCAACCCAGAGGCTTGGGAGTGGTTTTACAGAAATATCGGGAAAGAGAACTGCCCCATCGTCGATACTTGGTGGCAGACCGAGGCCGGCGGCTTTATGATTTCACCATGCGTCGGCATTCAGTCGTATCCTCTCAAACCAGGCTCAGCTACCTTTCCCATGCCGGGCATCGACCCTATCGTGGTTGATGCCAATGGTCAGGAAGTTCCGCCCAATACCACGGGTTACATCGTCATCCGGCGTCCTTGGCCGGGGATGATGCTTGATGTTTTCGGGGCTCCAGATCTGTACCAGAAGGTTTATTGGTCGCGCTTTCCGGGCTGGTATATGCCAGGGGACTTTGCCCTGAAAGACGATGATGGTTATTGGTGGCTATTAGGGCGTGCCGATGAGGTCATCAAGGTTGCCGGGCACCGCATCAGCACTGCCGAGCTTGAGCACGCAACCGTGGGACATGCCAGCGTGACCGAGGCAGCCGTAGCAGCAAAGCCAGATGATGTAAAGGGTGAATCTATTGTACTGTTTGTTACCCTGTGCGATGGCGTCAAACCATCTGACGATCTTAGAAAAGATCTCGTGAAACACCTGCGCACCGTTATCGGAACAGTCGCCACGCCTGAGGAAATCCTATTCGTTGATAAACTTCCGAAAACGCGCAGCGGCAAGATAATGCGTCGAGTGCTGAAAGCCGTAGCCTCAGGTACTAAGATCGACGATATAACTACTTTGGACGATCAGACATCGGTCCAAGAAGCCCAGGCAGCCTACGAGGAGTTACGCCGAGCCTGCCGCAACCCATAACACAATTAGAGTAAATCGTTTCAGCACAAAAGAGGAGGCTGTTGAGCCTCCTCTTTTAATATAAACAGCCGCTTTGGGCACGCGCATTACACAGGAAAGCCATCCACTTCGGCTGCTCTTTGCATTCCCGGTCGTTTTCTGCGGTTCATCTTTTGATGCAAACGTGATGTATTTGAATAATTATTGGCAGCAAGCACTCTGCTTACTATCTTATTAAATGGTCTTCTGCATCCATGGGGTATCGCGGGCTCTCCGTGTAAAATTGTTGTAGGACTTTTATAGCTAAATAGAAACAAGGGTTCCCAAAGACGTGGTTTAATTAGTTGGAACAATAATTAACCAAAGGAGGGAACCCTTGTGGAAATCATCATACAGGAAATATTCAACTCA
>CAYOAR010000115.1:0-2082 GCA_964402105.1 uncultured Dehalococcoidales bacterium | reverse complement strand
TGTTTTACCGGTGCCAGAGCCTCCGACCAAGACTACATTGAAGGCTCCCTTGAGGAACTCGCCGCGGCACAGTGCCTGAACGGTATCGGCGCAAACGGGGCTTAATGAAAAATCAAAGCCTTCCAGTTCCTTGAGCGATGGCAAGCGCGCCTGGGCCAACCTGTAACGCATGCTGCGTACATCACGCTCCGCAAGTTCGCTTTCCAGCAGGCTGTAGAGAAACTTCTCCGGGCTGTCTTTATGCTTGTGGGCCATGGACGACATCTCGTCGTAGGCTGCGCGCATGCCACCCAGGCGTAAATCGGATAAGGCATTTAATATCTGTTCGCGTAACATACGTCCCTCCTGAGCAGACGATTGTAGCGCGAGCAATCCGCTTGCGGCGGGAGTGACAAGACAAGGTTCTCAGGAGGTGCGACCGGTGGCGCTGGTGGCGCATCATGCAAGCGCCCCAAGTGGTTCAGAACAATTACCTGGGACACTGTTCCCTGCTTCAGCGCTATGTCACAAGCAGCAGCGACTGCTTCAATGCCGTACACAGGGATGGCGGACAATATAGCTGACATTTGTCGATCCCAATCAGGGAAGCGTTGTAGGCTGTCCCACACGCCCTGGATGGAGGCTGGCAGAGCCCACTCGAGAAAGGGGCGCCCATTGCGCAAGGCACCGGGTTTACGAGACAAAAGAGGCACGTAGTGCAGCGGATCCATTACATAACGCCTCTTGCCCAGTTCACGCGGGTGTTCTGCTACCGTTTTACCTTTGAAGAGTATAACAATACGGGCAGCGTAAGCGCGCACTGTTACTGCGCGGCATGCGTAGGCACAGGGCAGGCTGTAGAAGTTGCTGTCATATTGTACCAGGCATTGTGAATTTGCCCGCCGTTCATCGGATACATACCCATCAAATACCTCCTGCTGAACGCGAAGGTAGGGCTTTTCCTCCTCATATACCTGCCAGACACTTTTATCAGGATACTCAGGATGCCGAGTGTTATGAGCCTCTCTAATCATCGCTTCGACCAAGTGCGCATTGAGTTCATTCAAGGATGTAAAACAAAGTCGAGGCGTGAAAACACGTTGCCGGTTGATTTTTACCTGGTTTTCTACCTGTCCCTTTTCCCATCAAGCAGCGGGAGTGCAGGCTCTTGGCTCAAACAGGTAATGGGAAGAAAGCTCAAGAAAACGCCGATTGAACTCGCGTTCTTTACCTTTACCAATCTTGGTCACGACAGTCTTGGCGTTGTCGTAAATACCGATGCCGCACAAGCCGCAAAAAAAATTGTGCGCTGCAGCATGGGCTGCAAAAACGAACTCAAGGCTCATGCGTGTTGAAGCAAAGCAAATACGCATCCGACTATGGCATAATCTGAACTGAGCCACGTAGACCTTGGTGAGACACCCGCCAAGCTCCACGTTCTCCTCGCTCCAGTCGAACTGGAAGGCTTCACCCTTTTGAAACACAAGCGGCACAAAGACACTTGCGAGCGATTGGCCTTCTTCTTTATGTTTTTTGGCGTAACGGCGAATGGCGTCGTAACTCCCTAAATACCCCTCTGACTGAAGCTGCTCATAGATTTGCAGCAACGTACGACGCTCTTTTGCTGGTTTGTCCTTTTCTGTACTCAAAGCCTGCTCAAGCTGCTTCAAGTATGGGCCAAGGACTGGATACACTGGCTCCCGGCTCTTGTAGGTGAATTGTGTCAACCCTGTGCGGGCGATCTTACTCACTGTGTTTCTGCTTATCTGGCAACGTGCCGAGACAGAGCGCATACTCTCTCCTCGTGCTAAGCTCAGACGTACTTCGCTTATTTGATCCACTTGCTTCATCTCCTCTTGACCCCTCCTGAGTGACGTACCTCTCAGGAGGATAAGCAGGGTGGATCAATTTTGCGCGCCGATCAGGCGAAAAGTGGATCATTTTTGCACGCCGCCGCCCACCTTGCAAAGACTGTACGTGGGGGAATGGGTTTTCTTCCAGATGCCGACAAATAGATTAGGACCGAAAGCGCTTATTATCCATAATAGCCCGGCTATACGCTGGAGACTGGATATACGTGTGTATCTGAACCTTGCTTGACTC
>CAYOAR010000114.1:0-10686 GCA_964402105.1 uncultured Dehalococcoidales bacterium | reverse complement strand
TGGGCGGTAAGTTTCTCCGGAGTGTAGGTCTTGCCAGGGCTAAGTGTCAGATATACCTTAAGAATCTGGCTTATAACTTCTGCAGGGCAGGACACCTGTTGGCAAGGTCACGAGCCTTGGTACTTAATAGCGCGTAAGATTACTGAAATGCAAAGTATAATGGGGGAGATAATAACCTTAAAAACGGCATCTATCTTTAGCTGCGGGTAAATATCTTAGTTTCACCGGCTTTCTCTGGGACAGCATCAGATAATCGGCCTATTTAGAGGTGTCCTATTGAATATCTGCCCAGTTGTCAATCCATCGCATCATTTTCCAAAGCCTGCCAGATATTCAAAAACCGCCTTTGGCGTTGATGCTCCTTATTTTTCAAAATATATACATGCAATAATTAGCTAGCCCCACTATCATAGCAATGTTGTATAATCCTGCCAAAGGAGACGCTATGACCATTCCGTCAGATCTCAGTCGTTTTGAGACACTTATACATATAATCGCCTATCTTAGAAGCCCAGAGGGATGCCCTTGGGATCGCCAGCAGACACACCAGAGTCTTCGTGAGCACCTCTTAGAAGAAACATATGAAGTGCTTAAGGCCCTTGATGACGAAAGCAAAGAGGATCTCTGTGCCGAATTAGGAGACCTCTTAATGCAAATCGTCATGCACGCCTGCTTAGCGGAGGAGGCCGGTGATTTCACTATGGGCGACGTAACTGCAGGCATTAACAAAAAGCTTATCTCGCGCCATCCCCATGTCTTTGGCCAAAGCTCAGCCATGACAGACACACTTGGGCAGAAGCCAGTATCCTTAACTGCCAACGGCGTTTTGGTGCGCTGGGAGGAGCTCAAGAAGAAAGAGCGCCGCGGCCAAGGCGGTATATTGGACGGCGTGCCGCAGGTACTACCCGCTTTAGCCTACAGTCTGTCAGTGCAGGAGCGTGCTGCGCGAGTAGGATTCGACTGGCCTGATGATGCCGGCGTGCTAGAGAAACTTGCCGAAGAAATTGCCGAATTTAAAGCCGCTGCCTCTCCAGCGGAGAGAGCTGCCGAGTTCGGTGATATTCTCTTTACTCTAGTCAACTACGCCCGCCGCCAAAACATAGACCCTGAGGCAGCGCTCCGGGAAGCCAATACCAAATTCTATCGCCGTTTTTCACGCCTAGAGGAACTTGTTCGTGTGCATGGGCACGAGCTTTCGCAGCTTACCCTTGACGAGATGAACGAGTTTTGGGATGAGGTTAAAAAGGACGATTCTGGGCAATAGCAAATCGTTGATGCCGCGCAGCGGTTCTCGCAGCGCTTTTCTCTCACAGAAGCCGCAACCAGAGTTGACGTAACTTGTAAAGATGGGCTAGTATTATTTTCACGCTCCAGACGGACCGGTTGTCGCCGGCTCATATTCGGCAAGATCCCGCCTGCGGCGTTATTTTTTAAAAGGGAGTACGCGCCCTGAACTGAAATGGTTGCTTTCAACATCACCATCAACAACCAAACGGTAGAAGCCATCCCAGGAATGACCGTGCTTAAAGCAGCTGAAGCTGGGGGCATCTACATTCCCACCCTCTGCCATCATCCTCTCCTCGCTCCAGCTGGATCATGCCGGCTCTGTGTGGTAGAGGTCAATGGCAAAAGAGGGTTGCCCAGTGCTTGCACATTGCCTGCCGAGCCGGGGATGGTTGTGCATACCGAGACGCCGCGTGTGCAGGAGTTCAGGCGCGCCACCCTAGAGAACATCATCCGTTCACACCCACGCGACTGTCTTACTTGCCACGAGAACTTGCGCTGTGAACTTCAGAAAGTGGTAAGCCATGTCCAGCCATCAAATATCCCGTTTATCCCTAGCCCGCCTCAGCTTAAAGAAACCGGGTTATTCTTTGCCCGCGACTACAACCTCTGCATTAAATGCGGACGTTGCATTAGAGCTTGTCAAGAAGTGCGCGGTAATCAAGCGCTCTATTTCCTGCACGATGACCGAGGATTGGTTGTTGGCACGCCCCTTAATGCACCCTCAGACAACACCGGCTGTGAATCATGCGGAGCATGCGTAGATGTATGCCCTACCGGAGCACTCCGCTCAAACGACCAAACCGGTCTTCCCGAACGCATCGTTAAGACCATCTGCCCCTACTGTGCCGTGGGTTGCCAACTTAACCTAGAAATAAAAGGTAATCGTATAATGCAGTCAACGCCAGACAGTGATGGCCCTGCTAATCACGGGCAGTCCTGTGTAAAGGGGCACTTTGGCATCGCCGAGTTCGTCCACAGTCCAAAGCGGCTGACTAGGCCGCTCATCCGCCATGATGACGAGCTCCGCGAATCGTCGTGGGACGAGGCACTGAATCTTATCGCCACCCGATTTAAGGGTTACCGCCCCGATGAAACCGCCATCATAAGCTCAGCCCGCTGCACTAACGAAGAGAATTATCTCGTTCAAAAATTTGCGCGCACAGTGCTTGGTACTAACAACGTGGATCACTGTGCCCGCCTCTGACACGCCCCTACAGTGGAGGGTCTCTCCACCGCCTTCGGCTCCGGAGCCATGACTAACCACATCCACGACCTTAAGCAAGCACGCTGCATCATGGCTGTCGGCACCAATACCACCGAAGCCCACCCCGTCATCGCAGTATCTTTAAAGCAAGCGGTGCGCGAAGGGGCAAAGCTGATTGTCGTCAACCCACGGCGCATCATACTCTCAGAATTAGCCCACATCTGGCTCAGGCCGCGCCCCGGCACCAATGTCGCTCTCTTTATGGGCATGGCACGAGCTATTATTGATGAAGGTTTACAAGATGTGGCTTTCATTGGTGAGCGTTGCGAGAACTTTGAGTCTTTCCGCGCCTCTCTGGCAGGATATAACCTGGCTGAAGCCGCGAAGATAACCGGTGTGCCGGCAGAAGATATCAAGAGGGCAGCTTATCTCTATGCCAGTACGCGCCCGGCAACAACTATCTATGCCATGGGAGTCACCGAACATAGCTACGGCACAGATGGTGTGACGGCTCTCTCCAATCTTTCTATGCTCACAGGCAACATCGGTCAGCCGGGGGCTGGTTTAAACCCGCTGCGAGGTCAAAACAATGTGCAGGGGGCATGCGACATGGGCTGCCTGCCTGATGTCTTCCCCGGATATCAGCGAGTAGATGACCCCATAGCCCGGGCTAAGTTCGAAAGCGCCTGGGGTCGGGGACTCTCGCCCATCCCCGGCCTTACCTTGACCCAAATTATAGATGGTGCCCATTCCGGACAACTCAAAGCGATTTATGTGATCGGCGAAAACCCAGTATTGTCAGATTCTGGCCAGAACCACACAGTGGCTGCCCTTAAGCAACTTGATCTCTTAGTAGTACAAGATATCTTTCTCACCGAGACTGCCCGCCTTGCCCAAGTGGTGCTACCTACAGCCAGCTTTGCCGAAAAAGACGGCACTTTCACCAATACCGAAAGGCGGGTACAACGAGTAAGGCAAGCTGTGCTGTCACCAGGTGAAGCCCGCCCCGACTGGCAAATAGTTTGTGAACTTGCCAATAAGATGGGGGCGCATGGCTTTAATTTTACCAACCCTGGGGAGGTCATGGACGAAATCAGCCGACTTTCTCCTATTTACGGCGGAATAAACTTCGGCAACCTCGAGAACAGTAGCCGACAGTGGCCGTGCCCTTCCCCCGAGCACCCCGGCACACCCATTCTACATACCGAGGGTTTCAGCCGAGGACGAGGTAGGTTCATCCCGCTTGCTTACTCCCCGCCTGCGGAAGCATCAGATGAGGCCTACCCCTTTATCCTCACCACCGGGCGCAATCTTTACCACTACCATACCGGCACTATGACACGCAAAGTGCGCGCCTTCAACATGCGTTACAGCGAAGAGAAGCTGGGAATAAACCCTGCCGATGCAGCCCGTCTCAGTCTTGCCGAAGGCGACTGGGTCAGAGTTAGCTCACGCCGAGGCGAGCTACGTACGCGTGTAATCCTCACCGATGTCAACCCGCCAGGCCTCGTCTATCTCAATTTTCACTTCGCCGAAGTCCCAGCCAACGCTCTCACCGGAGCCGCCTGCGACCGCCGAGCCGGCACACCGGACTTTAAAGTCACGGCCGTAAAGATAGAGAAGATTGTCTGAATTTTGGAATTCATTATGTTTAGAATACTCGCTAAAGAAACCCTTTCACCATCCGTAAGTCTCTTCCGGATAGAAGCTCCGGCTGTAGCTCGCGCCGCCCGTCCCGGCCAGTTCGTCATGCTCATGACCGACGAGAGGGGCGAACGTATTCCGCTAACCATAGCCGACTGGGACGAAGCCGAGGGGAGTGTCTCGCTCGTTGTTTCACACGTCGGTTCCACCACGGGTAAGCTTGCCGCCATGGTTGCGGGCGATACCCTAGCACACTTTGTAGGCCCCTTGGGTAAATGTACCGAGACAGGACATTTTGGCACAGTTGCCTGTGTTGCCACAGGCTACGGTATGGCCACTATCGTCCCATCCGTAAGAGCCCTCAAAGCAGAGGGCAACTCTGTATTTTCCATAATTTCAGCCCCTTCCAAGGCTGATCTACTCTTGCCAGAACGCTTGGCCGAGGCGAGCAACAGACTTATTGTCACCACCTCAGACGGTTCCGCCGGACAGCCTGGCTGGGTTATTGAGCCACTCAAAGAGCTTCTCGCCAGCGAGAAAATCGACCGCGTTATAGCAGTCGGCTCAATTTGTATGATGAAGCTAGTAGCCGAGACTAGCCGCGGCACAAAGACTATGGTCAGCCTAAATCCTATCATGGTAGATGGTACGGGCATGTGCGGAGCCTGCCGTGTATCCGCTGCCGGCAAGACCCGCTTTGCCTGCGTGGATGGGCCGGAGTTTGATGGGCACGAGGTGGACTGGGAGCTCCTTATGGCCCGCAGATGCCCCTATCCTGCAGATGCTGCCCACGGCGGGGGTACCTACCGATGCCAGAGTTGTGCACAATGGTAAAATTTAAAAAGGCGCTTCTTGTAAGCTGAGATTATTATGGCTGAACTTAATCTAAACCGCGTGGAGATGCCCAGGCAAGATCCGGTCGTAAGATCCGGAAATTTCTTAGAGGTTGCCCTTGGCTACCGCGAGGAAGAGGCGCTTGCCGAGGCCGCCCGCTGCATCCAGTGTCCCAAGCATCCTTGCACCGGCGGTTGTCCTGTAGGTGTGGACATACCAGAGTTTATTAATGCTCTCCGCAACGGCCACACGGCAGAAGCAGCTCGTATCTTGAAGAAGAAGAATAAATTGCCAGGTATCTGCGGACGCGTCTGCCCTCAGGAGACCCAGTGCGAAAAGTCATGCGTCCTATTCCGCCGCGGTGCCCCCGTCGCTATCGGACGCCTAGAAAGATATGTCGCCGACTGGGAACGCCGACTGGGAACTGGAGATGTTCCTCAAAAGCTGCCGTCCACAGGCAAGAAAGTGGCCGTGGTAGGCTCAGGCCCCGCCGGGCTGACATGTGCGGCCGACCTCGCCGTGGCAGGACACGAGATCACCATCTTTGAAGCGCTACATTTGCCCGGCGGTGTACTCATTTACGGCATCCCCGAATTCCGGTTGCCGGGAGCGGTTATTGAGCATGAGGTAAATTATATCAAAGCCTTGGGAGTTGAGATCAGGCTGGATTGGGTGGTAGGAAACACCACAGCTGTTGATGAGTTATTTGCACAGGGCTACCATGCCGTCTTCTTGGGCACAGGTGCAGGACTCCCGATGTTTCTCAATGTGCCAGGGGAGAGCTTCTCAGGGATCTATTCTGCCAATGAGTTTCTTACGCGCATAAACCTTATGCATGCCGGTGAACCGGGCTATGACACCCCTCTACCCATGGGGAAGCACGTCGCAGTCATCGGCGGTGGCAACGTAGCCATGGATGCTGCCCGCTGCGCGCTGCGCGCTGGGGCTGAACACGTGTCTATCGTCTATCGCCGCACCCAAGCAGAAGCACCCACCCGCGCAGAGGAATTGGAAAACGCCCTTGAGGAAGGAGTTGACTTCCGCGCTCTCACCAATCCCATCCGCTTCTTAGCTAATGCGCGTGGCTGGGTCTCAGCCATGGAATGTCTTAAGATGGAATTAGGCGAGCCTGATGCCAAAGGCCGTCGCCGACCTGTTTCCGTTCCAGGCTCAAATTTCATTATTAACGTGGATACTGTAGTCATTGCCCTAGGCACAACCCCCAACCCGCTGGTACCAGCCACTACCCCAAGCCTAGCCACCCACCCTGAGGGGACCATCGTTGTGGACGGGAATGGGCGCACTACAAAGCCCCGTGTTTGGGCCGGAGGCGATGCCGCCACCGGGGCAGCAACTGTTATTTCCGCCATGGGAGCAGGCCGCACAGCTGCTGCCTCCATCAATGCCTTCCTCAATACCCCAAACGACTGGGAAGGCCCTCCATCAAGCATTTAACCCAATCGTTTTTCACTAAAAACTAAACCCCATCACAACCCCACCGGGTCTACATCAACCACCCAACCACCAGGCAACTCAAACCCCCTCAATACTTCTGCTGAGTTGTTCCCCTTGAGCGTCAGCTGCCAACGGTAGCGGCCGTGCATCCGTGCTACAAAGGCTGGGGCGGGCCCAATTATCGCCACAGAAAGGCCACGTGCTTGAATCTCGGCGAGTAGCCGCCTTTTTAGGATTTCTGCCTCTTTAAGGCAAACCGCCTCGTTCATTCGTGCAAATGTAAGACGCACAAGCTGGGAAAATGGCGGAGTGCCCAGCATCCGGCGATACTCGATCTCACGCTGGTAGAAGCAACGGTAATCGTGCGATGCAGCCGCCTGAACAGCATAATGCTCTGGGGCATAAGTTTGGATGACCGCCGTTCCGGGACGCTCCCCTCGTCCCGCTCGTCCCGCAACTTGGGATATTAGCTGAAAGGTGCGCTCCCCCGCCCGAAAATCAGGCAACCCCAAGGCAGTATCGGCACTCACCACTCCAACAAGGGTTATTCGGGGCAGATCCAGCCCTTTGGCCACTAACTGTGTGCCGATCAACACATCTGCTTCATGCCGCCGCATCCGCGCCAATATATCGGTATGGGCATTTTTGCCGCGGGCGGCATCAGAGTCCCAGCGCAAGAGACGTGCCTCGGGGAATAAAGCCGCCGTCTCTTCCATTACTTTCTGCGTTCCAAGCCCTAAAAAACGGATACGCTGACTGGCACACTCTGGGCACCGCCTCAGTACGGGTCGCTTCCTGCCGCACTGGTGGCAGATAAGCGCCTCTTCTGCGCCATGATAGCTTAAAGCAAGGCGACAACTTGAGCAGGTAACTGTATGGCCGCACGCCCGACACTGGACACTCCAAGCACTACCGCGGCGATTAATAAACAGGATAGCCTGTTCCCCTTGAGCGAGTGCTCGCCGCATCCCGTCCACAAGTACCGAACTGAAGATACTACGATTGCCCGCTTTAAGCTCAGCCCGTAAATCTACTATCTGGACAGCAGGCAAAGGCGCCCCCGGCTGGGGGGTAAGACGATCAGGAAGTTCAAGCAAGCGGTAAATGCCCATTTCAGCCTGGTGATAACTCTCGACATCAGGGGTTGCGCTTCCCAACACCACCGTTGCCCCGCTAAGTGTTGCGAGTTTGAGAGCTGCTGTGCGGGCGTGGTAGTGGGGGGCACGGTCGCCCTGTTTATAAGTCCACTCGTGCTCCTCATCTAAGACGATGAGCCCCAGCCTGGGCACTGGTGCAAAGAGGGCGCTCCTAGCCCCCACCACCACATCATAGATTCCTTTTTTGATATCCCGCCAGGTATCATGCTGTTCACCAAGTGAAAGCCCACTGTGGAGAACAGCTGTCTTCCCCGGAAAACGAGCAGCGAAGCGCTCTGCCGTCTGCGGGGTAAGTGCGATCTCAGGTACAAGCACAATCCCCTGTTTGCCCAAACGCACTGCATGCGAGAGGGCTTGAAGATAAACCTCGGTCTTGCCAGCCCCAGCCACACCATGCAAAAGGAAAATATCCGCTTGTCCAGCGGAGAGACTGTCTCCTATTGCCACGATTGCACGCCTTTGATGAGGAGTAAGCCAGAGAAGTACCTTAGGTTCCTCGTCATCAGGGATGAACGGGCGGCGCGTAATCACCCTTGCTTCCGTTACTAGGGCACCTGTCGCCGCCAAGGCGCTCACAAGGTTGCGGGAAAAGCCTGCTCCTCTCAGCTCTGCCAATGGCACAGCCCCCGACTGTCCCCTCAAATAATTAATGAGGGCCTCTCGTCGGGGAGTGCGCACCATGGACGTGTCATGCGCTGCAGGATTAAGGTTTATGTAGAGTTCGGTTTTTGGCCGCACGCGGGGAGGTGCCACCTCAGGAGTCTTCGTCACACACCCACGCTTTACGAGGTCTGCCACGACGCGTTTGGCTGTTTCTGTACCCAGGGCTTCCTCCAGCATCTTTGTGGTGAGACTACCCCTTTCTTTGAGCAGGCGAACCGCCTGAAGGCCCTCGGCACCCAGATCCGCCTCGAGACAAATAGCACGCTCGGAAAGAGACAAACGGAACGTTGTCTGCCGTACAAATCCTGGCGGCAGGAAAAGCGCTAAA
Source organism: uncultured Dehalococcoidales bacterium (assembly GCA_964402105.1). Classification (GTDB taxonomy): domain Bacteria; phylum Chloroflexota; class Dehalococcoidia; order Dehalococcoidales; family UBA1222; genus WRNP01. Next base: position 2,114 of record CAYOAR010000114.1, on the reverse strand, counting down.
GCTTCAAAGAGAGGTGCATAATAGTAGTCAGCAAGCCAGCGCGCTGCCGCGAGTTGTGTTGAGGTAAGTATCGGCTCCGCTTGGATGAGACCCCCCAAGGGACGCACTGCCTCGACCGCAGTAAACTCGGCAAGTTCAACGACGATGCCCTGTACGATACGGGCACCGAAAGGCACCCAAACACCTGAACCAAGCTTGATATCCATGCTGGGAGGAACGCGGTAGGTAAAGAGCTGCCTGCGCCCTGCCAACACACTGACACAAACCTCAGCATAGGACACGCTGCCCCCTCCCTCAGCAAAGAAAATAAGTGTTCTGGGAAATACTACCCCATCGTCGTGGGAAGAAACAAGAGAACACGCTTATCCATCGCCGCAAGTTCACCATTCATTTTGAGGATCTTTCCGATTTCTGCCTTGAGCTGTCCGTAGATTATCTTCCTGCGGTATTTGGGGGCGAAGACGATGTGGTACTTGCAATTCCATTTAGTGTGGGGGCTAGACTGCCCGTGTCATTCATTCTCTGAATGGCCTCCTTTTGATTTTCTCCTTTGATGCAGTTGACAGACCGCATCTCAATTCTAAATCAAAAGGAGTTTCTCTTTCATAAAGGCGCTAAAGCATTCCTACCGGCAAAGCCGGTAGTTTTCTTGTAAACAACAATAAGGGCAGCTAATTAGCTGCCCTTATTAATCGAACCTAGCGCGAATTATTCCGTGGGGGTGTCTGGTACAGCCTCGGCCGGCACTTCCTCAACAGAGGCACCAGCAGCCTCAATCATAGCCAGCTTCTCCTTGGAAAGCCTCTTTTCTTTGATGCGAGCTGCCTTGCCGCTTAGATTACGTAGATAAAACAGGCGGGCACGGCGCACCCTGCCATGGCGCACCACCTCAACCTTGGCGATCATGGGCGAGGCTAGCGGGAAAGTGCGCTCAACCCCCACGCCATAGGCAACACGGCGCACCGTAAAGTTCCCATCTTCGGTGCCCTCTTTAATCTTTAGAACCACGCCTTGGAAGAGCTGGGTGCGCTCTCTATCACCTTCAATAATGCGCGAGGTTACTTTAACAGTGTCGCCAGAGGCAAGTCGGGGAATTACCGCCCTTTTAAGATTTAAGGTGCGAGGTGCGCCCCCCTTGGTTTCAGCGACTTTCCCTTTCTCAGCGGTCTTTGCCATATTATGTATTCCTAACTACTTGAATTTTGGTATAAGTAAAGCAGATGCTGTGCTTTTTGGCAAGTTGGCAATGACGCAACTCGCTACAGAAACGACTCGCCCAGCAAGCATCTCAGCTACTTTGCTTTAATTGCTTGGATTATCTGACCGGAGCCGGACTTCAGGATAACGACAACGCCGTATTTATCATTATAAGAAAGGCTATTATGCTGAAGCTGGTAGCTTTGCGACCCACCAGCGCTAATGCTGACAACAGATGTCGTCTGCGTAACACCCCGTACCACGTTATGCCGAGTGCCGTCGGCAAAGACCACGCTCTCATAGATAACCGCATATAGCGAAACGTTCTGAAGGGGATTGTTCGAGGTATTCGTCAGGGTAACATTAGCCCTTACCCGCCCATTAGAATTGATGACGCTTCCCTTACTAAGCGATGCCTGGCTCGGTTGTAATGCTTGTTGGGACAGTATGCCAGCAACCTTATCGTTATACACCGCATAGGTGGTCGCGCCGCCACCATAAACCCGGATGCTACCGTTAAATATTGCCAGCGGTGTTTGGTTATTGACGTAATATGTATTAAACATGTTTGCAGCATCAAGGCTGGAGTACGAGCCATCATAGTGGTACTCCAAGGCAATTAATTGGGAGCCGAGATTGCCGGCCAGAGCGGTAGCCGCCTGCTCCGCAAGCGGACAGTACTCTCAGTGTTCGCGGCTAAAGAGTTCCAGTAGCACTGGTGTTGCAGTCCGCACAGAAATAACCGACGACTTCTCGCTTTCGATATCAGAGGAGTCAATGGCTACAACATAGTAATAATAAACAACTGACTGATCCAACCCTTTATCGAAGTAGCTAGTTTCTGCTGGGGCAGCCACCAATGTATAGAGGTCATCTTTGCTCGTGCTTCGGTATACACCATAACACTTTAGTTTTGC
>CAYOAR010000113.1:0-10067 GCA_964402105.1 uncultured Dehalococcoidales bacterium | reverse complement strand
GTGGCAACATCTGTATTTAGGACCTCGGCAGCCGCGGACATACCGGCCAAGATCTTGTTTTGCATTTCTTGGGCTTGCTCTGCCGGCATGGACATGCGGGCGATTTCCTGGTCAAGATAGGCAGCGTAAGCAGCGGGGCTCATGCCCATGACCTGCGCTCCGGCAGCCAAGGCGCCCTCGTCGGACTTTATCAGAGCGGGATTGCCTATTACCTCACTTAAGTCTTTGCCAAGGGTGTCGGCAGCCGCCTGGTAGGCGGCGCTCGCAATTTTCTGCCCGAGATAGATGCGGTAAACATCCTCCTCCATGGCTCTGACCCTTGCCCCTCGCTTGAGGGCCTCGTCATTGGCAAGAATTACTTTTAGGTCTCCGGCAACAGCCGCATTATCCATTTTGAGTATCCTGGCGGCAGCCTTTACGTCCTCGGTATAAGCCGTACCGAAGGCGCTGCCGTGCTTTAGCTGGACGGTGGCAAGCCCGACGCCGGTAACAATTAAAAACATACACAGTACGGCGGTGATAAGGTACGCCCCTTGGGTGGCCACAACTGTTTTTCTCTTTACCGGGGTGGATAAGATATATGCCATTGAGCCCTTGTCCACCTGTGAAGCAACCAAGCCGTTCGCTGTGATAATGATGTAGATGAGCGGCAGGATAAGGGCAAGGTTGCCGTAAAAGCTGGTGCTTATGGTGCCGAGGAGCGAGGTCATGTTATCGAGCATGGGTTTATACTTGTCGGCGATGCTGCTGCCGGCAGTGCCAATCAGGTTGTCGGCCATGTTTTTAATGTTGTTCATTATGGCGGGGTTATAGATCATGATCATGAGGGCGCTCATCCCGCACATGATCCCCGTAAAAATCAGCCACAGCTTCCAGTTGGACTTAAGGGTCTGCTTAAAAATGGGCTTACTGAACATTGCTTTGCCCCTCTCGATAGAGACTGTTAAAGTATTTTTCTAAGGTGTACTTGATCTCGGTAATGAATTTTATTTTGTAGCCTTTCAGCGCCGAAAGGAAAGCATTAATGTTGCGGTCGTGCACGTTTACCACCACTTGCCTCTGACCCTCTTTCTTTTCCTCGAAGCTGAAATCCAGCGCCGCAAAGCGCAGGTAGTCTTCGGCCGAAATGAACTCGATCTTGTATGTCTTATTCTCGTTGTGTTTTATCTCAGCCGTGGATTTTATGGCGATAATCTTGCCGTCCTTGATGAGCGCCACTTTATCACAAGTGTCCTCGACTTCATCGAACATATGGCTAGACATAAATATTGTCTTACCCTTTTGCTTTTCATCGTTTAGGATATCTACAAACCCCACCCGCATCAGCGGATCCAGCCCGGTTGTCGGCTCGTCAAGGATCAGGATTTCGGCATCGGCCATAAAGGCGGCGACGATAGCCGTTTTTTGCTTCATGCCCTTGGACATGCGCTTCAGGTTGGCGGTAGGGTCGAGCTGCAGCTTCTCCACGATCTGGTAGGCGTAGGACATATCTTTAAGGCCGAGGAGCTCCGCTTGCCGTCTGAGAAACTCGCTGCCGGTAGGGGCATCGGGGAAAGCAATCTCCCCCGGTATATATCCTACCGACCTTTTTATTTCGGCAGCATCTTTCCAGCAGTCCAGCCCCTTTATGGTTGCCCGACCACCCACTGGCTTTAAAAAGCCCATGAGGTGCCGAATGGTGGTCGTCTTGCCGGCCCCGTTGGTGCCCACAAAGCCGAACACCTCTCCCTTTTCGATTTCCAAGCTGACGTTAAAGATGCCGCGCCCGTCCCCATAGTTCTTGGTCACATCGCATATTTCAATTAATGGCATTGATAGCCGCACCTCTCTTATCTGAGTCGGCTCCCCGCTTGCGGTCGTAAAATTGCATAAAATAGTCCTCGAGGGTGAACTTGATTTCCGAGAAAAACTTGAGGCGGTAGCCGGAAATGGACGCAATAAAACTGTTAATGTCTCTGTCATTTACGTATACGTTGATCTGATTTCGGCGCGGGCGCGTAAGCGCAATCTCGAATCGTGCCCCCGGCGCGTCATTCGGGTTATCGCGGCAGAACCGCTCAAATTCTTCCCCGGAGGCGAACTCGATCTTGAAAGTCTTGCTTTCGTTGTGGCGCAGGTCGTCGGCGACAAAGGACGAGACAATCCGCCCGTCTTTAATAATGGAGATCTTATCGCAGGTAGCATCTACCTCTGAAAAGATGTGGGAGGAAAGGAGTATAGTTTTCCCCCTCCCCTTTTCTGCCTTAATGAACTTGATAAAGGCATCCTGCATCACCGGGTCAAGGCCGCTGGTCGGCTCGTCAAGGACAAGCAGGGCAGGGTCGTGCATAAAAGCAGTGACAATAGCAAGCTTCCGTTTCATGCCCAGCGACATGCGTTTCAGCCCCCCGGAGGGCTCGAGCTCAAATCTTTTGATGAGCGAGTGGGTATAAGTCATATCCGTCATCTTGCGCAGGTCGGCCATCATCTTTATGAACTGGGTGCCCGTGAGGGCATCCGGCAGGGCAATTTCTCCGGGCAGATAGCCGAGGTTTCTTTGGATCACGTGGTAGTTTTGCCAGCTGTCCAGCCCATTCACGAGGGTGCGGCCTTTTTGAGGGCGCGAGAACCCCATGATGTGGCGGATGGCGGTTGTCTTGCCGGCCCCGTTGGGGCCCAAGAACCCATAAACCTCGCCCTTTTCGACATTGAACGAAACGTCGAAAACGCCGCGTCCGCATCCGTAGTCTTTCGTTAAGTTTTCAATCTGTAAAACCGGCATGACAGCACCCCTTTTGCCCAGGTCTTTTCCTATGATGCCTCCGTGAACTGACTGTTGTAAAGCTCGGCGTAGAAGCCGTCCTTGGCGAGAAGCTCGCCGTGGTTCCCGCTTTCAATGATATCACCATCTTTCATGACAAGGATGGTGTCGGCGTTTTTAATGGTGGAAAGCCGATGGGCGATGACGAACGATGTTCGGCTATGGGTAAGCTTATCCATAGCTTGCTGGACAATTCTCTCGGTGCGGGTGTCGACTGAGCTCGTGGCCTCATCCAGTATCAGAAGAGGGGCGTTTTGGATCATGGCGCGGGCGATGGTAACAAGCTGTTTTTGCCCGGCCGAGAGGTTTGCTTTGTCGTTTAGCACGGTGTCATAGCCGCGCGGCAGCGTTCTGATAAAATGGTGGATGCCGACGGCCTTGCAGGCTGCCTCCACTTCATCGTCGGTAACGCCCTGTTTGCTATATATAATGTTCTCTTTGATGGTGCCCTCAAAGAGCCAGGTGTCTTGCAGCACCATACAGAACTGCTCGCGCACGTTTTCCCGCGTCACTTGGTTTATGGGTGTGCCGTCTAGGCTGATCTCGCCGCTGTCGATATCGTAGAAACGCATGAGGAGGTTGACCATAGTGGTCTTCCCCGCACCAGTGGGTCCGACGATGGCGATTTTCTGCCCTGACCTCACCTTGGCTGAGAAGTTGTTGATGACGGGCTTGTCTTTATCGTAACCAAAGTGGACGTTTTTGAACTCTACGTTGCCTTTGATACCCTCCAGCCTTTTAAGCTTTTGGCTTTCGTCGGGGAGCTCTTCTTCATCCAAAAACTCGAAGACACGCTCGCTTGCGGCAGCTGTTCTCTGCAAGCCCTGCATAGCCTGAGCTATCTGGGATAACGGCTGGGTAAACAGGCGGATATAGATCGTAAATGCGGCGATGACCCCGAAACCGATGATGCCGTTCATGGCGAGTACCCCGCCGACCACGCACACAGCCACATAGCCCAAGTTTCCGATGAGCATCATGATAGGCATCATAAGCCCGGAAAAAAACTGGGACTTCCAGCCGCTTTCGTAAAGAGCTCCGTTGAGACCCTCAAAGGTCTTTCTGGCCTCCTTGCCGCCGTTGTAGACCTTGACAACGTTGTGCCCGGAATAGATTTCTTCAACATGGCCGTTGATTGCCCCGAGTCCTTGCTGCTGAGCTGCAAAATACTTCTGGGATTTCGACACAATAGTCGTCATGATGGCGAAGCCGATGATTGAAGCACTGATAGCTGTAAGGGCCATGACGTAGTTCGTAGTAAACATCATAATTGTAGAGCCGATAAAGAGGGCAACCGATCTTACCAGCTGGTCAAGGTGTTGGTTAAGAGTGTGTCCGATGGCATCAACATCGTTAGTTACCCGGCTGATGACATTGCCGTAGCTCGTTTTGTCGAAGTATTTTAAGGGCACCCGGTTGATTTTCTGCGAGATGCCGGTTCTCAGCTTTTTTGATATTCTGGCGGAGATGGTCGCCATCATAAAGTTTTCAATAAAGCTTAAGATAGCTGCAGCGGCATAGAGGCAGACCAAGAGTAGGGCGATGCTCTTTACGGCCCCGAGGTCAATGGAGCCAAGCACTACCCATTCGCCGTTTATTAACGCGGGAAGGCCTTTTACGATTTCATCGGTTATCGCCCTTATCTTGTCGGGACCGATAACCTGGAAAACGGTGCCTACCGCGGCAATGAAGAGGGCAATCAAAATTACGGGCATATAGCCGCGGCAGTAATTGATTAGCCTGCTCCAAGACTTTGAAAAGTTCTTGGCCTTTTCGCCTGAACCCATGCCGCGATGCATCCCCCCCATAGGTCCCCCGAAGCCCCTCACCGGTCTTCTTTCGCTGTTCTCACTCATTACGAAAGCTCCTCTTCGCTTAGCTGCGACATGGCGATTTCTTTGTAGACGGCACAGCTCTTAAGCAGTTCTTTGTGCGTTCCCCGGCCGACCACACGGCCTTCATCAAGCACAATGATCTGGTCGGCATCCATGATGGTGCCGATTCTTTGCGCGACGATCAAACTGGTTATGCCGGTTGTTTCTTTCTTGATAGCGCTCCTAAGGGCGCGGTCTGTTTTGTAGTCGAGGGCCGAGAAGGAATCGTCAAAGATGTAGATTTCAGGCTTGCGGCAGACGGCCCGGGCAATGGCCAAGCGCTGTTTTTGGCCCCCTGAAACGTTGGTGCCGCCCTGGGCAACGGCGGCACTATATCCGCCCTCCATCTTCTCCACGAAATCAGCCCCTTGGGCAATCCGCACGGCGCGCTTGACCTCGTCCGCCCCGTAACTCTCGCCGCCGTTCTCGCCATAGGCAACATTGGAACTCACCGTACCTTTAAATAGGACGGCTTTTTGCGGCACGTAGCCGATTTTATTGTACAAGGCTTCCAGCTTATAGTCCTTTACGTTTATCCCGCCAACCAATACCTCACCTTCGGTGGCATCAAAAAAGCGGGGGATAAGATTGATAAGGGTTGATTTCCCGCTCCCGGTCGAACCGATAAAAGCCACCGTCTCACCGCGTTTAGCAGTAAAGCTTATGTTATGAAGGACGTAATCTGCGGCATCGGGGTACTTGAAGCCGACATTTTTGAAGGTGACCTCACCCGTAAAACCCGGCTTCCCCTCTGTTTCGCTCCCATCCTTAATAATGGGCTTGGTATTCAGCACTTCGTTGACGCGTTTTGCGGAAACACTGGCCCTGGGGTACATCATAAAGATTATGACCAGCAGCATAAATGACATGATGACCTGCATAGCATATTGGGAAAAAACAATCATGTTGCCAAAAATAGCCATCCTCTCTGCTGCCCCTGCCGCGTCAATGAGGAATGCCCCAATCCAAAAAATAGCCAGCGACAGCCCGCCCATGAGGAGGTGCATCACCGGCATCATCACCGCCATAGCGCGGAAAGTGTACATCTGAGTGCCGGTAAGATCCTCATTGGCTGCCTCAAACTTCTCTTCCTGGTAGGCCTCGGCGTTATACGCCCGGACAACGCGGAGCCCCGTTAGGTTTTCCCTCGTCACTTGGGTGATGTTATCGGTGAGGAGTTGCATTCTTCGGAATTTGGGGATTACAAATATCATAATGAATGTCACCACCAATACGAGGACAAAGACCACCGCTCCGGTTGCGAGTGACCACTCAAAACCTTTATTGATGATTTTGATTACTGCCCAGACAGCCATGATGGGGGCTCTCGCAACCAGCTGCAGGGCAAGGGTAATAAGCATGGTAATCTGCGTAACATCGTTGGTGGAGCGCGTAATCAGGCTTGAGGTTGAAAAGCGGTTGATTTCCTCCATAGAGAACGACTCAACCTTATTAAATAGCAGACTGCGCAGCCGCTGTGAGAAAGAGGCGGCGATGCGCGCGGCAATAAACCCAACGATGACTGCCCCGACCAGACTTCCCAGTGCGCAGAGGAGCATAAAACCTCCGGCTGCCCAGACATCGCTCATGGCGCTCCCGGGGGTGGAGACGAGGGAGGTGATGCGCTGCATATACTCCGGCATTTTGAGCTCAAGCCAAACCTGTGAAACGATAAAAATCAGGCTGACGGCGGCCATCAGCCATTCCTTTGGTTTTAGATACCTGAAGATTTTTAGCACAAACAACTCCTCTGCCAGACTATCATCGGTAAAAACGGTTAAGATGCGAGGGGGTTATCGTTAAACAGCCCCGCTGTTCTTTATAACGATATTGAGCGCTCGGAGGTTATTTCTGCCAGCCTGCCCGTGATGCGCACGTACTCTTGGGCATCACGCTCGCCCAGCGCCCTGAGCAATTCTTCAGCAACCTCTGACGCCTTCCGCATATATGTCTCGGCAAGGTCCCTTCCTTCGCGGGTAGCCTCGACCAAGATCTGTCTGCGGTCATTTATATCTATCTGCCGGGTAATTAACCCCTTGCTTTCCAGCTTTCCCAGGGCTGCGGCAATTCTGGCCGAGCTTACCCCCATTTCACGGCCGATACTGCCGGGCAGTACGCCGCCGCCTTGGCAGGCAACAAAATGAAGAACGAATATCTCGCCCTGCAAAGTTCCGGTGATGTGCTGGAGCGGCCTTGCTCGGTGAAACATCCGCATGTTCTGCAGCAGTTTGGCGGCTAGTTCAGCGTAATCCATTGTCTTGCCCTTATAAAAAATAGCTAATAATGTTAAATAGTAATTGTGTTATCTAGATTTGTCAAATTATGGCGCTGCCTTTACAGCGGACGGGGATAGGGTATAAGGAATGGTCGGCACCAGCCTCTTCTATTTCAGATATTTTGCCATAACCACGAACCAGTTTGGGAGGTCAGGTGCCCCAATGTGCAAGAAATAATGATTGGTTGACAGGTAAATGCCAGAAGAATGAATGGTTGATAGGCAAATGCCTGCTTGTTCAGATATTTTGCCATAACCACGAACCAGTTTGGGAGGTCAGGTGCCCCAATGTGCAAGAAATAATGATTGGTTGACAGGTAAATGCCAGAAGATTGAATGGTTGACAGGCAAATGCTTGACTTGTATAATGCCGTTTGATGAAATCAAACGTATGTGTGTGATATTAGTCGCATATGCGAACGGACAAAGATGAATGGTTGAAACACAGTTCTCCCATTAAAGCAAAAAGAACCCGTTAGTTGTTGCTGAATTGTTTTCCGAAAACGGTTGCAAAAAGTGGCAATGAAGGATATTTACCGCGCCGCTAAAAACAGAGCGGCGTTGGCTATATAGTTGTGCCTTTAAGCAAGTGCTAATAAGTATTTAGACAGGGGGGACACAGTGAAAAAACTCTTATTGAAACAGTCGCGCAGTGTGCTAAAGAAGCTGCTCAGCCTGGTGCTGGTCATGTCGGTGGTAATACCATCCGGCGGGATGACCCCCATCCTGATGAGAGCAGATGGCGGGTCAGGCAATGGGCAGGAGCCGCAAAGCCCCGCGAAGACCGAAGTACTCGGCAACATATCCGGGTTTTTGTGGGTAGATGGCAATGGGAGTCTGCCAACCGACTGGGATGGCCTGTTTAATGGCAGCGAGGGCACTCTCCCCGGATACCCTGTCTATCTGTACTCGGCAGATGATCTGACAGCGTCCATCGCCGAGACGCAAACGAAATCGAACGGTACATATTCGTTTAGCAACGTTGCCCCGGGCAGCTATGTCGTGGGGCTTTTCTCGTTAACAGTGGGCGGTAATGAATACCTGTTACCCATGATGGTAACGGCCCAGAACAACTTCGCCATAGACTGGTCAAGCGACCCGCTTGCGGCCTACTCCGAAGTCATTGAGCTTGGTGAGGGAGAGGGGATGGCTGGTGTCAATGCTGCCATGCGGCTGCCGATGGGGATCGCCCCGCTGGCTCTTACGGATTACAATGCGAGCGATGTTGCCATTTTTAACAGTATTATCATCGCCAATGGGTTGAATCAGGCGGATTGGCCATTAAACGATCCGGATAGTTGGCCTGTTGCTGCGGGGAATGGCGTTGGGCTTCAATGGAGTGTGCCTGTCAGGCCTTATAGGCTAACCTACATAAATCTAAACAACCAAGGCTTAACAGGAGGGGTATTAGACGTCAGCGGACTTAGTGCCCTTAAAAGCTTGTATTGTGCTCAAAATAACCTCACTGGTTTGATAATGACGGGCTGTACCGCCCTTGAAGGTTTGTTTTGCTCCAACAACCAACTATCGGGGGTGCTGGATCTGAGCGGTCAAACAAACCTAACCCAAATTGTATGTTCTGCGAATAACCTGAGCGGGTTTAATGTAACAGCCTGCTCCAAATTGCAGAGGTTAATGTGTGATAACATCCCACAATTAACTTCCATTGATATCAGCGGCAACCCGCTATTGACAACCCTGTCTGTTCGCAACTGCCCTAATGTTATATCTTTCAAGGAACAAAACGGCAACACGTTGTACATAACATCAGTTGGCGGCGGACGCGCAGAGTTTGTTGATTACACATTATCTACCAAATCATTCACCCTAAAGGCGATTCCCGGTGCAGACCCATTCCGCTATTGGGGGAGTGTGCCCGGTATTTCTGGCTTCCCTGCATCAACGCCGCAGATTGTCTTTGCCAACCCTAATTTGGGCAATACTACGGTTACGGCCTATTTCGGGCCCTACACCGATACCATCGATCTTTCCGAAACAACATCGGGCGGGCTTGGCTATAACGTCACCGGCAACACACCTAAATATAGCGTGCAGTATCCGGGCTTTGTGAATCCGGGCGGGGGTGCTTTGGGTGGGCCGACCTCGCCGCCTGATCGCGTCCTCACCTTTGGCCCCGGCGCCAGCAATAATATTTACTGCATCATCCAGAGCGGGGTACTTTCTTCTCCAGCCAATCCCCTTGAACCCAAGCATGAAACCTCAATCTTTAAAGAGATTATCATCCAATCCGGCGTCACCAACCTTATCCTTGTTCTTGAATCAATCGATCTCATCGGCAACATCACCCTGTTAGGCGATGCCGAGGTAATCATACTCATCGGTACCGATACTGTTTATCTTGGTCCAAGCAATACCGTCGGCAGCTTTGTCCACGGCAGTATCTTGGTGCCCGAAACAAGCTCATCTGTTAAAGCCTCACTTACCATAGATAGTGCCGATAACCCCGGCAGCAGCGATGGCTCGCTTACAGTGAAGGCAACGAATGGCGATAATGCCGCTATCGGCGGTGCCCAGAATCAGACGGCAGGTAGCATCACCATCAGCGGTGGCACGATAAATGCCAGCTTTGATAGCAGCGTTGGTAATGCCTATGGTGCTGGTATCGGCGGCGGAGACAACGGTGCCGGCGGCACCATCACCATTACTGGTGGCAAAGTTATCGCTTCCGGTACAAATGGTGCTGGTATCGGCGGCGGCAGAAGCGGTGCTGGAGGTACTATCACCATAAATGGGGATGCGGTGGTAAACGCTACTGCCAGCATTGGCTCGGCCATCGGCGGCGGAGGAAACACCACAGGCGGATGCAATATCCCCATTGGCGGCAGTGCTGTCGTAACTGCTGTTAGTACCGGTGCCGGCATCGGCGGTTATGGTGCCAACGGAGGCACTCCCGGCACCATCCTTATTACAGATAATGCTGTGGTTACTGCCACCGGAAACTATGGTGCCGGTATCGGCGGCAACGAAAGCTACTTTGGCATCGGCGGCTCGGGCGGGAATATCACCATAAGCGGAAACGCAACCGTCATCGCGACGAGGTCCGGCGGTGCCGGGATCGGCGGCGGGGGTGGTCCCCTCCAGGGCAATACCCGCGGAG
>CAYOAR010000112.1:0-2044 GCA_964402105.1 uncultured Dehalococcoidales bacterium | reverse complement strand
GACAACTGTTACACCTCCGACGACTACAGTCACGGCAACCGCGGCTATCCCTAAATCAGACTACATTTCGTGGGATGCAACCAAGTGCGTCTCATGCAGCCGCTGCCAACAGGCGTGCTCAACTGTCCATGAGGGCGGTACCACACCACTTCTTTCTGCTATTAAATGGAAAGAAGGCAAATGGTTCGATGGCTGGGATGGGGAGGTCCCCACTTACCCTATGTTCTGCCAGCAGTGTAACGCTCCCAGCTGTTACACGTCCTGCCCACTTAAGGATAAGGCTATGTGCATCGATGCCAACACCGGTGCGCGGTATATCAATAAAACCAACTGCATCGGTTGCGGCTTTTGTGGGATGGCTTGCCCCCTAAGCCCGCCGCGTGTCAATGTTGACCCTGCACAAATGAAATCTATCAAATGCGACTTATGCCGGACTAGAACGCAGAGAGAAGTCGCTGCACTTACACTGACTGCTGGGGGAAGCGGCTATACCTCCAGTCCCACCGTAACCATAACTGGCGGCGGCGGCACGGGTGCAACGGCCAAGGCCTTGATTTCGGCCCCCGTTGCAAGCGTTTCAGTGACGAGTGGCGGCTCCGGCTATACCTCAGCCCCAACCGTCGCCATTACCAGCGGCGGAGGCACGGGTGCAACCGCAACTGCTACCATCACGGGTGGAGCTGTAACTGGTGTTACTATAACCAATGGCGGCAAAGACTATTACTTCACGCCCACCATTGCTTTCTCGGGCGGCGGCGGCACTGGTGCTGCTGGTACCGTGGTTCTTGGCGCTGGCCCCGTGGGCAAAGTACTCATCGCTGAAAAAGGCGCCAATTTTACCTCAGCACCAACAGTTGCTTTCTCGGGCGGCGGCGGCACTGGTGCTGCTGCAACTGCTACCCTTTCTACAGGGCAAGTATGTGTTGAAGTCTGCGCTCGCGGCGCTCTCAGCGTCGTAAAAGCAAAGGAAAGGATATAACTATGCCAAACGGATATGCAGGTAAAATCCTTAGGGTTGATCTCACAGCGGGCAAATTCACGGAAATCGAATCTTCGAAATATCTTCCGGAATTTGTCGGTGGTGTTGGCCTCGGTTGGAGAATCCTTTGGGACGAGACGACCGCGCAGACTACCGAATGGAGTCCCGAAAACCCCCTCATCTTTTGCAGCGGGCCTGTGAACGGTTCGCCAATTCCGACATCCGGGCGCTTGGAAGTAGTGGGCATTGCCCCAGCCGGTTTCCCCATTCCGTGGGCAGCTCAGTCAGGAGCGGGCGGCGATTTTGCTGCTAAGCTAAAATGGTGCGGCTATGATGCCATTATTTTGACCGGTAAGTCCGCCGAACCGGTGTACGTTTACATTGATGATAAAGGCCCTTCCATCAAAAGCGCCACCGGTCTTTGGGGGACTGGAACAAAATTAGTCCAGCAGCGCTTCATGCAGCTTTACGGAGACGACATTGCAGCTCTTTGTATCGGCCGAGCCGGCGAAAATAAAACTCGTATCGCCTCCATCGAAACCAACACCGAAAACTCCTTTGGGCAAGGCGGCTTTGGCGCGGTTATGGGCGACAAGAAATGCAAAGCCATCTGCGTGAAACCAGGCAACCACAAGATCACTTGGGGCAATGCCGAAGAGGTTATCAGGGTAGCCAAGAAGCTTTCGTATGAGCTGGGTCCTGTTACCACCAACGGCCATCAATCACTGAATACCACTGCGATTTACCAAGATAATCCAAACGCAGGGTACTCACAGCGCCGCTTGTCTTGCGCTTATTCCAACTGTCAGGCCAATGCTCACGACTGCCTCTATTGGTCCTATAACCGAGTGCCTTCGCATCGTGGGTATGGGTCGTTTACGCGAACCGCTGGTTGTTCGGGCGGCAACGGCATCAATGGCGGGCTTTTGCCATCAGGCCAAACCACCGGCTTAAACCAAAATGTCCAGAGCGAGCTTCATGCTTTAGAGTGCAACTGGGGCGTCAACACATGGGGTAATACCTATGGTGCCATGATTACCCAGGCCTATCTGCGAGGAATGCTGA
>CAYOAR010000111.1:0-15214 GCA_964402105.1 uncultured Dehalococcoidales bacterium | reverse complement strand
CAAGGAGAGACTGGTCTACACCGTGAAAGAAGCGGCCGCCGCCCTCTGCGTCTGCTCCCAAACCGTACTCAATATGTGCGCTGAGGGAAGGCTGCCATATATCCCACTGGGACTGAAGGGCGGGCGAAAAGTGATCCCAATAAAGGCACTGAAAGATTACGTGGAAGCGGCAACCATGGGAAGGAGGGCCAATGAATCAGTAGGCGGAAAAGGCGTATGCACATTACCAAATCCATAAAAAGCCGATAGCCCCGCTGAAACGAGGCTATCAACAAAGAACCGAAAGGAGAGCAAAAATGATTACCGAAACTATAGCACAAACCCTGACTATCTTACAACCCAAGCCAGCAAGACCGGTGTGCATCCACTGTGGGCACGAAAGCACTGCTGATGACCCTGTGGAATACCACTGGCACCATGTAGGCGGGCAGGGAGATGTCAGGATGCTGGAATGTACGATCCTTCCAAATTGCTGGGAGCGCGTTGATCGTAAGCAGGAACGCAACATAGAGATCATTCTGGATGAAGCAAAGGCCATGGAGCGCGAAAGCAGGTGTCGAAAATATGGGCACGATTAGGATAGTCGGGAAAACAGTTGTCATCGAGGTCACCCCATGCCGAGAACGCACTACATGCTGCGGACGGTTGGTCGAGGGTGAGCTTGCCGAGAGATGCAGGTCTTGTAATGCGTTGGTTTCCCGAGTTGCCACAATGGAGCTGACCACTGGCAAGGAAACCATCGCCATCAATTTTCACAATAACTAGAAGGAGATAGAAATGGGAATGACAGGCTATGCAGTTGAATGTGAATTATGCGGGGAAATGGTAGACCCGAAAACACACGAGCACAACGAAGATGAAGAAGGGGAACAGAATTGAAAATTAAGGCCATAGCCAGTATCTGTGCCCAAGAAAAGATCGCCAGGCTGATAGACAAAACCGGCGATGACGGCACGACAAACCAGTGGGCAGGCGGGCATGGATGCCTGTACGCCCTGCCTGGTATCCCGTATATGGGCGAGAGAAATGTCTTGTCAGTCTTCGACATTCCCGAGGAAAAGCGAGCGAAAATCGAAGTACGGCACGAAGACGCCGAGAAGTTGAACGGCATCGTCCTGGATGACATAAGCGATGTGGAGAAACCGCTGGTTAAAACTTCTTTGCTGATCGGCCGAAAAGGATCGCTGTATCAGCCGCTGTTACGCCAGCACAACCTGGGCATCACCTTTGTGGACACGCGCTATCTTGCACCCCTCGATGACCCCCTCAACATCGAAATGTACGAGCGCCCGCTTCCTTCCGGCGCGTACTACATCGCGGTCAAAGCCGGGTTCCTGCTGCTGGCCGTCATAACACATGCGGCCATAGCGACAAACAGCCTCACGGAGACATTGGAGTCTATAGCGGCGCGGTGCCGCATGACACTTGATTTTGATCAAATAACTATCACGCAAGAAGAAAGAGGAGAACAGAAATGACACAGGCAATTACAACAACATCGACGCCTATTCCCGCGGAACTGGCGGAGTTTAATAGCTATGCCGATGTATTCATGGCATCAGGCATGTTCCCTGCCGTGAAGAATAAGGCTACAGCTGTGGTGAAAATGATGGCGGGAGCAGAATATGGTTTGGATAAATTCAGGGCCATGAGAGATCTGCATATCATTGGCGATAAAGTCGTCCTTGGATCAGACGCCATGGCATATCTAGTAAAAAAATCAGGCAAATATACCTACATCGTCGATGAGAATACGGACACTAGTTGTGTCATCACCTTCTATGAGATCTATGGTGATCAGCGCGTAAAGATTGGGACGAGCGGCTTTACGATCAAAGACGCTGAACGTGCTGGGTTAATTAACCGAAACCCCACATGGAAATCTTACCCAAGAAATATGCTTTTTGCTCGTGCGCTGGCTGCCGGAGCACGCACTCACTGCCCAGATGCCCTAGGAGGGATATACGGTATTGAGGAGGCGGAATCCATAACCACGAGTAATTATGGGCCGCCAGCAGGCACCATAGAGGCTGTAAACGAAACCGCTGGCGAAATCGTGGCCGGATCTTCCGATGCCATGTGGAACGACATGGGAGCCGAGAAACAGGCTATCACTGCCAAGGACGCCATCAAAACCGAGCCTACCATCACCGAGGTTTACGTCATCGACGACCCGGCATCAGTGGTACCGCCGAAGGCCAAAGATGAAGAGCAGATGTATGGGTTCGTGCCCAAAAAACTGATCGACGAAGCGAAAGCCAAGCTCAAGAAATCTTGGCCGGAAACCCAAATGTATGCCTATGTCAAGGACAAATACATGGTGTCCGCATCCAAGTTCACAGATTTGGTAGCAAAGCTCTCTAAAGAGCAGGCCGACGAGTTCTCCGGCGAGATCCAAGACCGCCTGATGATGGCGGGGGTGACGGTGTGACATCGCTCGAGACCACGGTTAAGCAGAAAGTCGCGGAATGGGTCGATGCGGCGAAAGAGAAGTTTGCCGCTGAGATCATCATATCCCTTCTGGATTTCGGAGTTGGTAGTGGCCCGGAGAGCATCACAAAGCTCGTGTGTTATGCGGCGATAGCCATCCTCAACGCCGAGCGGTTGGCGTTGGATGTGCTACGTGACGGCATCACGGAGGAGAATAAGGATGCTTAAGGCAACCCCCCCCCAAGCGACTGCCAACACACTGTGGAGTCTGCGGTGGAAGGCTCAAACGACTCATATTCCGACGCCAGGGTTACGGGCCGAGGTGTGCCCAGCGCATCAATGCCGGTCTCACTGGATCACAACTGAGGTTGCTATAGCATGAAAAACACATTGGGAGATCTCAACAATCACCTATTCGCAGCCCTCGAGCGGCTAAACGACGAGGATCTGACTGAGGAGAATCTCCGGAAGGAAGCTACTCGGGCCAGAGAGATAACGCTGCTAGCCGGGAAGATCATCGAAAACGCCAATCTCGCAGTGCAAGCATCAAAGATCCTCACCGATGCCGGAGCCGATTACACGAAATGTGAAGGTACGATCCTATCACTCATAGGCGGGAGTACCGACGGAGGAACCAATGGTCAATAAGCCCATGCTTATTTTAATCGTGAAACCTGGTAAGGATCCGCGAGGTGCTGTTATCAACAGCGACCTACCCGAGATGCAGAAGATAGTCGACGGCTATATTGAAATTATCTCACCTTTTGAAGATCAGGTAGTTTTGGTTTGCAACGAAGAAGGCAAGCTCCGTGACCTCCCGCCTAACCGTGCTCTTAGGGACAAAACGGGGCAGATCCGCGATGTCATTGTGGGCACATTCTTTTTGTGTGGTATCGATGCGGAGAGAGAGCTATGCTCACTCACTCCGGCTCAAGAAGAGAAATACCGCGAGCTCTTCCGGGAGACGGAGGCCTTCCCGCAACCATCCGGAGTTGGGAGATAGGTTATGTCTAAAGGGATCGCGATCATCTATCCCCTGGAAGTACGTGACTTCATTGCGCGTAACTACCGGGGGATAAAGACGGCGGAACTGGTGGGCAAAATCAATGCCGCGTTCGGTACGGCTTACACTTGCAAACAGTTAAGGACCTACAAGAAGCGGCATGGATTCCGCAGCGGAAATGACGGGAGATTCAAGCCCGGACAGATATCGTTCAACAAAGGCAAGACGTGGAACGAGTTTATGAAGCCTGAAAAACAAGCCGCTTCGCGTCGGACGAGTTTTAAGAAGGGAATGACCCCCCACAACCATAAGCTGGTGGGGACGGAAGCAATCCGTCCCGGTAAAAAGAAGAACCACGGCGTGATGGTATGGATAAAGGTCGCTGAGCCTAACAAATGGCGCGAAAAACATCGCTTGGTTTGGGAGCAAGCGCATGGGCCAATTCCAGCCGGACACCTTGTAATCTTCGCTGACGGCAACCTCCTCAACACCGATTTGTCTAATCTGATACTGATAAACAAAGCGCAGAACGCAACCATCAACCGCTGTATCAAGCGCGGGAAGGATCCGGAGACCACCAAATCCGCAATCGCATTGGCAGATCTGAAACACGCGATTGCACGGGTACTCGGGCCGGGACAATCACGAAAGGCCATGGCATGAAGATCATCGACATTGAGAAGAAGGCTGAGAAGTTAGCTGTCGACGCGGTCATCATGAACCAACGGTGCAATACCGGTACAGATGAGGACAAGCCATTCTTCATGTACTACGGGGGCATGGTGACGGGGCTGGTACAGCTGCTGGCTTACATTCGCGGTATGAGTGACGAGGAGGTCCGGAACGAGGTAAGAGCGAAAGCTGGCTTTGAAAGAAAGGAGGATAAATGATCGGCGTGTCGCGCCTTAACCGTTTGCATTTGGAAGACTATTCCGATGAGAAGTATCAACCGATATTGTTATCTCATTGGATATGTTCTTGTCTTGCATATCTTTTGCAACTACGCGCAATTCCACGCAATCTATCAAGGCTGGTGGAATCCCCGATGGTGGCGGACAAAAAAGATGGGCTGCAAAACCTTTCCGCAAAGTGCGGTGAGGCTCTATTTCGAACGAAGCCACATAGACTCGCTGTTTGCCGGTGTGAAGGTTTTCGATACGTTCCATCCTCTCCTGTGATGACAGCTCAGCAGTTTTCGGTACGCCAGGGAAACGAATCTCATGCCCATCTTCTGGAATATGCAAGACGTGTCCATCTAACCATTCAACATAAAAATAGTCAACAGCCTTTAAAGCATCTGAAGGGTTGTGGACGGATACTGACAGATACAAATCGATCACAAAGTCGTCATACGACCACGAAGAGACCCTGTAATCGGCAAGCAGGTTTAACTTACGTTTACGGCGCAATATCTCAAGCACAATCGGTACGAGAGCGATGAGTGCGGCGATTCCGGCTACCACTAAGGTCGATATGGAGACGGCATTCCACGAGGGTGTTTCAACAATGATATTCATAATCTCTGTGGTATACATCAGGGCAATTATAACACCGGAGGCTAGCTATGTATAAATGCCCGTATTGTGGAGATACCAAGGTTATTTGGGCCCCTCGCTGCAAATGTGAAGAACGCGGGGACATCATTGGTGATTGTGACAAGTGCGGCGGTAAGTTTGTCATCAAGAAGCGCACGGTAATAGTCACCCTGAAGATCGAAGGCGAGGGATCCACCGTGAAAGGATGTAAGGTGCGGAATGGGTAGGAAGAAAACCGACACCGTTGAGTATTTCCCGCACGATACCAATGCGGCATCAAAGCGCACCCTGTGGCTGATGATGGACGAGTTTGGTGTGGCAGGGTATGCATTTTGGTTTCTCTTGCTTGAATGGCTGGGTGGATCGTGCGAAGAATATTACTTTGATGTCAACGAGCCGGTGATGATGGAATTATTGTGCCGTAAGTGCGGTTCCGATCTAGTTTCCGGCTCTAAAATGCTGGCAAAATTGGCGAAGTATGAAGCCATAGATCCTATTTTATGGGAGCATGGAGTCATCTGGTCTCAGAACTTTGTAGATCGACTGGTCGCGGTGTACAAAACCCGTCGCAGAAATCCGCCGGAGAAACCATTCCGATGTGATGATAGCTGCGGTCATTTAACTGCATTAACCCATAAAAAAACACAAAGAAATACCGACCATTTGCCACTTGATGGTGATTTTCTACGAGAAAATGCCGATTTTCTACGAGAAAATGCCACAAAGGAAAGTAAAGTAAAGGAAAGTAAAGTAAATAATAATATTACTATTCCTAAGGTGGTGGTAGAGGGGGTACGGGGGAGACCGGACGAAAACTTATCGGCCGCCGCCTCTTTTTTTGAATTACCACCAGATGACCTTACTGATGATGCCGACGCACCGGCTGAGGTGAATGCGCCCGGGGCTATGGGGAATAGCCTGCCCGCGATGCGGGGACAACCTGAGGTGCAGGGTGAAGCACCTGCCTTGCGGAAAATCGGCTACTCCAAAGCCGACAGCGCCAAGGAAACGTTTGAGCAGTACCGTGAAAAACTGCGGGAAGAATTTGCCGACCTTCCCGATGCATTTTGGGCAGAAGAAATGGCCAAATTCGGGCTGTTTTTCGAGAAAAAACCGCCAAAAAACCCGAAATTAGCCCTCAGAAACTGGGCCGTGCAAGCGCGGGAGATATATCACGACCGGCGAAAAACGGCTGCAACAGGCCCTCCGAGGGGCGGAAATGGGCAAGAACCACCGGATCCTGACAAGTTTGTGCGGGGAAAATACGGCGGATTGGTGCGCCGGTGAGCACTAATTACACACGAGAAAAAAAGGCGGAGGCCACCAATGACTAAACCACTAGCCACACTAACCATCCCGATGCCGGAGAGCTGCGCAGATTGTAACCTACACTGTCGTGAGATGGGGAGATGCGCCGGCAATGGCGTTGACCTGCCACCACCGGACAAACTGCACGTAATGCGCCATCCCGACTGCCCGCTGAAGCCCGTGGAAACGGTGCGGATAATCGAGGTAGATAACGGCGACCCAGAACACCCGCACACGTCACTGCAATGCACGGGATGTCTTGCGAGATGGGACTACTTGCCAACATATAACCTAAGGTGCTGCCCCTCCTGTGGCCGCGAAATTGAATGGGTGACGGGATGAATTACGCACCGCTCAGAGCCAACGCAGAACTCCTGCAGGACAAGCCCAGCCAGTTCAAGCGCGAGTTTCCAACGCCGCTGTGTTACTACGAGGTACAGCGCATTCTGTCTGAGATGGAATTTGGCAAAACCGCCTGCCAAACCGTCATAGCCGATGTTGCCCGATGGTTTGAGCGCAAGGCCATCAAAGTCGTGCCTGACGGCATAGGTTGGTTGATAGGATGAGCATATACCTAGACAAATCCACCAAGGGCACGAAACATCGCGGTAGGCACGATATCTATCGCATGGATATCACTATATCTGGTAAGCGCATCAGATGCCGAAGCAAGGACTATCAGTTTTTGGAGCGTCTGCAATTCCGCCTGCAAGGGCGCATTGACCCGACACCTGACGGTATGGGATGCGCCGAGGCAACGGCTAATATCGGGTTCCAGTCGTCGTGTATAGATTGCCCATATCCGCAGTGCCTATCGGACGTGGATGGCAGGAGGGCGCAATGGTACATGGCAGCCGCTGTTAGGCCGTGGCCGTATTGGAAATGGTATTACTACACACACCGCGAGCGCATAAATGCAAACAGGCGCAAGCGCAAGGAGTCCACCGATGTGTAAGCCCACCCCCATCAGCTACTGCCCACAGTGCGGGTGGTCACAGCCTGGCGGGTGGATATCGGTCAAAGAGCGGTTGCCGGAGGAGGGGGAGCTGCTTCTGCTATACACAAACACGAATAAGTACGATTTCGGCGTCTATTATGATGGCAAATGGCACGTAACATGTCATCTCCGCGAAATCTACTCAGTAACCCACTGGATGCCGTTACCAAAAAGTCCTAAGGTGAAAGCGTGAGTAGACCATGGATAAGCGTGGACGATAGATTACCCGAAGAAGGCTATCCGGTAATTTTAATCATCCAAAACTACAAAGAAGAAAATTGGGGAGTAGGCATTAGCTGCGTACTTTCGGGGAAATGGAATTCGACATCGGGAGAGAAGGCAACTTACTGGATGTATATCCCAAACCCACCAAACGTGACGTATTACTATGACCCCGCAGGTACCGAAATCATATTAGACGATCCGGAGGTGGAGTAATGGGTTTTGAGATTATTGACGGCATGGAGGCAGAGATTAAAGCTACTGCACATCTGCCACCTATCTATTGCCGTTACTGTATGACAAGGCTGATATCGGCAGATTGGGTTGAACTTCACGAACGGCATTGCCTCAAGCGTCCAAAACCACAAGCCCCCTACAATCTGGAGCCGAAGGAGGCACATGGAAACACCTAGAGAGTTAATGTCCCGCGAGTTGACGGTAAAAGAAGCGCGAGAACTTTTTGATACCTCATGGTGGAAACGGATGGATATTGCGGAGGCCGCCAACCTGCAATTACGGCAAAGACTACTGTGCATGCCGTTTGAAGATTTCCACCTTGGGATAGAAAAACTACTAGGTCGTCCGGTATGGACTCATGAGTTTGCCGGACAAGAGGCGCTGATCGCAGAAGCTGATGGGAAACATAGCGCACCATCAAACCCGATTGAGTCGCTTACTCGGATATTAGGAGAGGTGCAGCCATGAAATGCCCATACCGGAAAATCACAACGTCAGTCCAGTATCACAGCGCGGATATCAAGAAACCGCACAAGGAAACAGAGGAGTTTGCGGAGTGCTACAAAGACGAGTGCGCTGCGTATCACGATGGCGGGTGCTTAAAGGTCAAGATGATGGTGGACTTGACCCAGAAAGTGGTGCGGGAGTGAGCCTGACGAAAACCAAGAAAACACAGTGCCGCCATTGCGGTAAACGGTTTGCGTCTGCATGGGCTGTGAAACAGCATCTGGTGACGTGCCGTGACGAAGTGCTGTGGTGGTGGCCGAGGTGATTATCTCCGACATTAGGCCAGATAAATTATCCATGACAGATGAGGCATTAACAGCACATCTGGCATCCATCCCAGACAACCCATGCTTTGGAAACTACAACGGGTATCACGACTATTGCGATTACTGCGACGATGATGACGACAACGAGGTGGCTTGCGGGAGAGCGTATAGGCGCATGGTAGCGGCGCAGATATGAGTGCACCGCTAACCATCACGGTTGGGTTAGCTCCACCATTAGAGTGCAGCCCTAACTGGAGAGGGCATTGGGCAGCAAAGAGCAGGGCATCAAGGGCAGCAAGGACGGCGGTGTTCATGAGTGCCAAGCAAGCCCGATTTGATCCCTGTACCTATGCCTATGTCCACTACCACGTCATTTCGGCTTGTAATGGGCGGAGAGATGACGACAACTACTATGCCAGATGCAAGCCGTTCTTGGATGGCCTTAGAGATGCCGGGGTTATCAAAGACGATGACCATAAGCATGTAAGGCTGAGCATCAGCCACGAAGTAGACAAAACTCGTGCGCCAATGACCATCATCACGGTAACGAGAGTGGATGTATTGTGATCACCAAATGCCCGAACCGTCATTGTAAGGGCGTGCTGATGCCCAGTGATGGGTACGTGGACATTGGCGACGAGCCACAGATGCGCTGCAGCGCTTGCGGTAAGACAGCGGAGCAGGCCAAGGAAGTAGAACAACGTGTGGATGAGCTCACGGCTCGCATGGCAGAGCGCGAGAAGGAAATCGCCAAGCTTACCCAAGAGAATATTTCTCAAGAAATAATCCCAGAGGAGGCAGGCATGAGAGAGATCGTTGTAGCTCCGGATGCCGAAAGTCCCATGACTAAGGCCAAGACAGATCGCAGGTGCCCATATTGTGGCGTGATCTGGAAAACAAATGGCTTGAATATTCACCTCTATCATTGCAAAAGAAGGCTGGCGCCGGAGCCTCCGGTGATTGAGATCGGGCCGGATAGGAGTCGGCCTAGGCTTATGGCGATACCTACGCCCAAGCCGCTGCTACCGTCGCTGCCCGAGTTCAGTGATCAGTGGAAGGCCGCGGTACAGGTGGCATGGATACAAGCGGCGGCGAGTATCTATGTGGCAGCGATTGAAAAGGGAGTCTTGCCATAGCCATTTTGTGGTATGACCCCGCTCGTATACACCGTTACACGCGGGAAGAGATTGCGTGGGTGATACGCGATGTGCTGCCCACTCATGAATGGCCGCCTAAAATGTCAGGTTATATTGACACGCATGAAGATGTCCAGAGCGGCAGCTTGCCTCATGCCGTACCAGGACAGGTGGCCAGAGATATCATCTTGGAGCTTGAGGTGAGGCTTGGACGGTGCGGTGATGCGGGGCAGGCTCTTGTCGGGGAGCTGCAGGGACCGGACTTTGAATGCCGAGACCTTGGGAACTATGACATCTTCCGGCAGTTTCTCTCCCAGCCGGCGAGGGATGCTTTAAATTACTGTGCAGGGGCGAAGAGACGGCGAATCACATTCACTATGTGGCGGTGGCGCAAAAAAGCCAAGCCGTGGCATAAACACATACACGGCGATGGAAAACAGTAATAAATTATTACTGTATTTTGTTGTATCGTGCCTACACTTGACAAGATGTGGTACAATCGAAAGGTAGGGTCGAGAACTACGCCATCACGGCGGTTCCGGCCTTTTTCTATTTCCCCAAAGTTATTTCTTGAGAAATATTCTGTTGCCGCATCAGGCGTGGATTGAAACATCATGGCCACTACCAAGAAAAAACCAAACGGCCGTCCAACCAAACTCACTCCGACACTATCCAAGAAGCTTTGTGCCATCATCGCAGGCGGCAACTTCTTCGAGACTGCCTGCAAACTATGCCGCATTGTTCCCAAGACAGGCTACAACTGGCTGAAGAAGGGCGAGAATTCTACCTCCGGCATCTACCACGACTTCTGGATGGACGTGATGGAGGCCGATGCCATGGCCGAGGTGTCAGACCTTGAGCGCATTCGAGCAGGCGAGGAAGGATGGCAGGGAAGTGCTTGGATCAGAGAGCGCCGCAGCCGTGAGCGGTGGGGCAGACCACAGCTAGAGGTGACAGGGAAAGATGGCGGACCTATTGTGCTTGATGCCAAAGGAAAAATCGCTAGCATCCTCGCTAGCATCGCTTCCCGAGAGGGACAGGCGGAAAGTACTTCAGAAGCTCAGCCAGCAGGAAGCTGAGCATCTCCTCTTTGACTGGTCTTTCTGGGCCAGACCCAACCAACTACCTCCGCCCGGTGATTGGCGCATTTGGCTGATCTTGGCCGGCAGGGGTTGGGGCAAAACCAGAGTCGGCGTTGAGGCCGTGAGAACCGCCGTGAGAACAGGCAAATACGGCCGTATCGCTCTCGTTGCTCCCACAGCTAAAGCCGTGCGCGAGGTGCTTATCGAAGGCGAAAGCGGCATCCTCGCAAGTTCAGCCCCGTGGGACAGACCGTCCTATGAACCATCCAAATGCCGTCTTACCTGGCCGAACGGCGCCATCGCTACCACCTATAGCGCCGAGGAGCCGAAGGATCTCCGCGGTCCACAGCATGACTTTGCTCTGGCTGATGAGCTGGCCGCCTGGAGATACCCCGAAGCTTGGGACATGCTCCTCATGGGCCTCCGCCTTGGAAACAACCCCAGGGCGGTTGTGTCGACGACACCTCGGCCGACCGCTCTTATCAAAAGCCTCATGGCCGATCCTACGGTGCATGTCACCAGGGGGTCGACTTATGATAACAGGGCCAATCTGGCCACCTCGTTTTTCCGAGACATCATCTCTCGCTACGAAGGCACCCGTCTTGGCCGCCAGGAGCTCTACGCCGAGATCTTGGACGACAACCCCAATGCTCTTTGGCGCCGCGACTGGCTGGAAGCGGGCAGGGTCAAGCAGACACCGGAGCTGACGCGCATCGTTGTCGGCGTAGATCCCGCCGCAACCTCAGGCGAAGAGTCCGACGAGACGGGCATCATCGTCGTCGGGACAGCCAAGCAAGGGGAGCTAAGCCACGGCTACGTCCTAGATGACGTCTCCATGCGCGGAACTCCCAGAGAGTGGGCAACAGCCGCGGTTGCCGCTTACCACAAACACAAGGCCGATCTCATCGTGGCCGAAGTAAACCAGGGCGGTGACATGGTAGAAGCCACCATCCGCACTGTCGACCCGAACATCCCCTTCAAAAAGATTCACGCCTCCAGGGGCAAGCAGGTGAGGGCTGAGCCGGTATCGGCCCTCTACGAACAGCACCGCGTGCACCACCTCGGATATTTTCAGGAGCTGGAAGCCCAGCAGTGCGAATGGGTACCCGGTGAGCAGTCACCGGACCGCATCGATGCTCTGGTACATGCCGTCACCAAGCTCATGCTGGAAGCCCCGTCATCATTTGACACCTGGATGGAAGTCGGCCGCCGGACATTAGACGCAAGGAAGCAACAATGAGCATAGCCAGCAGAATAAAAGCCTTCAGAGCCATGATTACAGGGGCAGACATTGAATTCGGCCCCAGTCAACCGATTGCTCCTATGGCTCCCAACGAGCCCATCCGGCAAGCTGACTACCCGGTCGGCCGGAACCTCATCGTCACGCCGCGGGGAGCCGAAAGCCGCGCCGTGTCCTATGCCGAGATGCGGGCTTTGGCCGATGCTTCGCCGATACTGCGCAGCGTCATCGAAGACCGTAAGGAGGTTATCAAAGGGCTCAAATGGACCATCGGCGTCAAGGAAGAATATCAGCACCTCGACTTCTCCGGTGACGTCAAGGAAATAACCCGACTCTTCAGCCGTCCCGACGGCGATAACACCTTTGACCAGTGGATGGGCATACTCTGCGAGGATCTTCTGGTCTGTGACAACATGACTATCTACCCGCGCATGAGCAAAAGCGGCGGCGTAATCTCCTTCGATCCGGTTGATGGTGACACCATCACTGTACTGACGGACGGCCGCGGCCGCATTCCTCAGCCTCCGGAGCCGGCCTACATGCAGATCATCAAGGGTCATCCGCGCACCTGGTATGACCATGACCATCTAGTCTATCGGCCTTACAACCTCCGCTCTAAAGGGGTGTACGGCACAAGCCATGTCGAAAACATCATCATGACCATCAATATCGCTCTCAGGCGCGATATCCAGTTCTTGGAGCATTTCCGGAGCGGGAACATTCCTCACAGCCTGATTCAAGCGCCAAAAGAATGGACTGCCGATCAGATAGAGAAGTTCCAGCGGGTCTTTGATCTGATGCTCGCGGGCGATCTGGCCAATCGCTCTAAGATGATATTGGTACCGGGCGGCGGCAGCCCCGCACAGCCTATGGCACAGCTGACCTTCGATGCTCAATTCGACGAGTGGCTGGCTCGTATCATCTGCCATCGCTTCGGGGTATCGCCCACTCCCTTTGTGCGCATGAACAATCGCGCCACCGCTGAGACCATCGAGGAGAATGCCACCGAGAAAAGCATCGTCCCATTGATGCAGCATTTTAAGAGCGTTTTTGACAGCTTAATTGAGCATCAATGCGGCAAGCCCCATCTGGAGTTCGTATGGACTACCCAGCAGCTCCATTATCGCATGGAGGATGCCTCCATCAATTCCACTCTGCTCCATGACGGAGTTATCACCCTTGATCATGTGAGGAAGATGCGCGGACTCCCTCCGCTGCCGGATGGCCTTGGCAAAGATCCCATGGTTTGGACACAGGGCGGTCCTGTGCTTCTGCGAGATGTCAGAAATAGTGCCTACCAGCAACAACAGGCACCGATGGGGATACCCAGTCCCGCAGTCTCGCAGCCAGCCTCTCTCCCCCAGCTGAGCCTTACCAGAGAACCAGAAACTGAGGATGATGTTGAGTTGCCCGAACTCTCTCTCAAGAGCGAACTCTCGGCTTGGGAGACCTATGCTCTCAAACGGCTCGGCAAGGCGAATACCCGCCCTTTCGAATGCAAGGCGGTGCCGGAAGCCCTAGCCGTCAGCATTAGAGATGGGCTTAAGAGTGCAAGCGACCCAAAAGCTGTGAAAGCTGTCTTTGAGCAGGCCCGCCGAAACCTTACGCGGAAGCGCACTCCGCCGGTTGAGGGCAATCTTGACCAGCTTATGACCGAATATGAGGATCTCATCAAGACAGCCGTCGAGAAAGCCAAGAATGCAGCCGGCAGTGCCATGAAGTCTTGGGATGAGAACGAACACCCGAGGGATAATGACGGGAAGTTTACGGATGGGAACGGCGGAGGCGGCAATGGCTCCAAGCAGCCCAAGAATGACAATCCAAAAAGCGATAAGCCCGCAACGAGTAGTACAAAACTTAGCGGCGAAGCTTGGGCGAATTCAATGAGTGCTCATGAAAAAGCTCTCATTTTTGATTGGCAGGGCACCGGGTACCAGCATATCCGCGAAGCCCAAATGAAAGGCATCAAAGATTCTGACTATGTGGATAAAATCAATGCCCTGAATGAGCTGCTAGACAGAGCAGAGCCATATGAGGGTGAATTGTGGAGGGGAATGCACAATGTCCCCAGTGAATACTACAACAAACTTTTACAAGATGACATAATAGTCCTCACTGCTTTCAGCAGTTCATCTAAGTCGCAGGAGCAGGCGGAGTATTTTGTTCTCGGCTCAGGAATAGAAATGGGCACCAATTGGAAGCAGGAGTCGCCAAGTGTTATGATTCACATAACCAAAAACAAAACGGGAGTCGATATTACACCTGCATCCAATCATAGTTTTGCCGATGAAGAAGAAGTTATTCTCAGGGATAAAGCTAAATACAGAGTCATCAGCAGAGAAGAAAAGACCATCCGCGTAGTGGATTACTATAAGACTCCTGTGGTAAACTTTGATATAAAGACATTGGTGTTGACCGTGGAGGAGATATAATGGCAGACGGCAAGCAAGACGCAGTACCGTTCTATAGGCGCCCCGGCTTTGCAGAGCGCGCAAAAAGATTTGCGCAATTTACCCCGGGAGAGTTACGCACCTCTATGTCCGATGAACAAAACAGTACAGATACCACTGAAACCAAGATAGCGGAGCCTGTCAGAGAACCCGCTCTCGCCTCCGCTTAACCGCAACCCATAGGCTAATCTCAAAAGCTCCTCCTCACCGAGGGGCTTTTTCTATTTGGAGACAAAAACTATGAAAATACTTTGCAAGCAAGACTGCATAAAGAAGAAGTACGAGTTTAGATGCCCGAAATGCGGCAAGGTGTTATTCCGCACCATAGATTGCAGACCAAGAGAGAACGGTCTCACCATGACTTTTTGCCCACATTGCGGGTGTAATTACTGCATTAAAGTGAACACGTATATTGAAATTGAGATGTGTGGGGATGGAAGCCCCAGCGGAGATTTTGCTCGCTGGAAAGCCGCTAGTAATAACAGGGCTGAGTGCTGTGGAATGGGTAGACGGACACCTCGGCGGTCTTTAGGTGGTTGCTTGTCCAAAGAAAATTGTCAGGTTCGTACCATGCTTTAACGCAGACAGAAAAACTTTCTGTGTAAATGGGCAAACAATGCGCCATCCGCGCCTTTAGTGTCAAAAATGGGCGCATCTCTGCATCGTAGGTATAAATTGCATCAACGACAAAGGGGCACTTCGGCTCCTTGCTGTAATCGACTTTGTATTCCTCTGGTGCAATTACTCTCAAGTCGCGGATTATTCTGGGGATTTGCGCAAGGTTGCAAAAACTAACGCTTA
>CAYOAR010000110.1:0-4284 GCA_964402105.1 uncultured Dehalococcoidales bacterium | reverse complement strand
CACCTACGGCGGTTTCGCCCGCCACGGGGGCGGAGCTTTCTCTGGCAAAGACCCAACCAAGGTTGATCGTTCCGCCGCCTACTTTGCCCGCTATGTTGCCAAAAACCTTGTGGCGGCAGGGCTCGCCGACCGCATCGAGCTTCAGGTATCGTATGTTATCGGCAAGGCACATCCTTTATCGGTATCATTAGAATCCTTCGGCACCGAACACGTCCCCCTCGCCCGGTTAGATGAACTTGTAAACAAGTATTTTGATTTTCGCCCTGAGGCTATCACTAAGAAATTTCAGCTGCGCCGGCCCATCTACCGCCAGACAGCCGCATATGGGCACTTCGGCCGCACTGACTTAGATCTGCCTTGGGAGAAAACAGATATGACAGAAGCATTGAAAAACGATGCAGCGGGAAGCAAGCGGATATGACGATTAACCCCAGTTCCCACTCTAACACCATCAAGTTCGGCACTGACGGCTGGCGCGCTGTCATCGCCGAGGATTTTACTTTCAACAATGTGCGCCGCTGCACCCAAGCCATAGCAGACTACCTAAAATCAAGCGGCAAAGCGGACAAAGAACAACTAATCGGTTACGATACTCGTTTTGCCTCGGCGGAATTCGCTCTGACTGCCGCCGAGGTTCTCGCCGGCAACGGCATCAAGGTAGCTCTGTCCGACCGAGCCGTGCCAACCCCCGTGGTAAGTTGGGGTATTGTAGCCACGGAGGGGGGCGGGGGCATCGTCATTACCGCATCCCACAACCCCGCCGCCTGGAACGGCCTCAAATACAAGTCTCCTGACGGAGCAAGCGCCCCGGTTGAAACCGTAGCCGAGATTGAGAGCCGAGCGGCTGGGATTACCGACCACCACGTAAAACGCCTAGACATCACAGCTGCCCTTAATCAAGGTTTACTGCGCTACATTAACTTGCGTCCATCATATGGCGCTCAGGTATCCAGTTTGGTAGATTTGGATCTGATAAAGAGTGCGGGTTTCAAAATCGTATCCGATGCTATGCACGGTGCGGGTGCTGGATACTTTCCATGGCTTCTTGATGGCGGGAAAAGCCGCGTCTTGGAAATCAACGCCGAAGCCAACCCCAACTTCCCCGGCATGAAACAGCCCGAGCCTATTACCCCAAACCTAAACCGTCTGGCTTTCGCCGTGAAAGAAACGGGGGCATCCGTCGGTATTGCCAACGACGGCGATGCCGACCGCCTCGGCCTTATGGATGAGCATGGCAATTTCTTAAATCAGCTTCAGGTTTATGCCCTGCTGGCACTATATCTGCTGGAGGTACGCAGACAGCGAGGAGCCATCGTGCGCACCATTACATCTTCCAGTATGCTCAATAAACTTGGGCAACTGTACAACGTGCCGGTTTTTGAAGTACCGGTGGGTTTCAAATACGTTGCCCCGGTGATGCAGCGCGAGGATGCTTTGATAGGCGGCGAGGAGAGCGGCGGATATGGCTACCGCGGGCACGTTCCCGAACGCGACGGCATCCTGTCCGGGCTTTTCTTTTTGGATCTTATGGCACGCACCGGAAAGACGCCATCCGAGCTCTTGGCATACCTTTACACCAAAGTCGGGCCGCACTATTATGATCGGCGCGATATAGTTTTTAGCGCATCAGAGCGGTCATCTATCATCGCACGACTACAAGCGGCCTGCCCTATTTCGCTCAGCGGCATTGCGGTTAAGAAAATAGACATTGTTGACGGGTTCCGCTTTATATTGACTGACGGAAGCTGGCTCCTTATCAGGTTTTCGGGCACAGAGCCGCTTCTTAGAATCTACAGCGAAGCTGGCAGCCCGGAGACAGTGAACAAGCTCCTGGAAGAAGGGACTCGGCTCGCAGGTGTATAACACAAATGCATATACGGGAGTGGCCTTATGCCCATACACACATTAGATGACCCCGAAATCTATCGGAGCCGTGATCCCCGAAACATGCTCCGGCATCTCCATGACTTTCCGGCTATCTGCTTGGATGCTTGGCAACTAGCGTCAAATTTCGTACTTCCCTCTTCATACCGCGCAGTCAATAAAATCGTGGTACTTGGTATGGGCGGCTCAGCTATTGGGGCTGATCTGGTAGCTGGCATGAACGAATGCCGGATACCCATCATCGTCAGCCGGGGGTACGCCTTGCCTCCATTCGTAGACGCAGACACCTTAGTCATCGCTTCCAGCTACTCCGGTACAACCGAGGAGACGAACACCGCTTTCGCTAAAGCCCTCGCCAATCCTGCAAAAAAACTGGTCATGACCACGGGCGGCAAATTAAAAGAGCTTGCCAAACAGTACGATCTGCCCTGCTTTACTTTCAAGTACAACTCACCGCCCCGCGCTTCTCTGCCCTACAGCTTAATCCCATTCTTGAACATTGTCTCTCAACTCGGCTTTATTCACATAGCACCGCAGGTTATCGATGACGCAATGACTTTTATTGCCGACTTTCACAGCGCTATCAATGAAACCCGATCATACGAGCACAACCCTGCTAAACAGCTGGCACAAGCACTGTTCGACAAGGTTTGTATTGTCTATGGCAGCGAGTTTCTAGCCGAGGTCGGCCACCGCTGGAAGTTACAAATAAATGAAAACGCCAAGGCTTGGGCAGGCTACGAGTCCCTCCCCGAGCTAACTCACAACACCATAGTAGGTTATCGTTTCCCCCGCGATATCCAGGATAGAATCGTCGTGGCAATGCTCACCTCGGATCTATTGGATGAGCGCATCAGACAACGTTACTTGGTAACTCAAAAGCTCTTAAAGACAACCGGCGTGGATTATCAAATCGTATCTGCGCGCAGCCCAAGCAAGCTTTCGCAAATACTTGAGCTCATTATGTATGGTGATTATGTCAGCTACTACCTGGCACTTCTCAACCAAACTGACCCCTACCCATTAGATGAGGTTGACTACATGAAAGGCGAGCTCTCAAGATACGCAAAATGATAGCACCGCGCTTTCCTAGATGACGTAGTATCACTGGGCAAACAGCATATTGATTGATGAGGCCAGCTAAAATAGCTTTGTAGCGGATGGTTGTTTCGACTGGGTTGGTGTGCTATACTCATCCTTTAAAAAGAAAATTCGTAGGGGGAAAGATTGCCTGATACAACTATAAAAGAGTTGCTGGGGGGGGGGGCGCCCTTTGGGCACCAAACGAGCCGCTGGCATCCACGCATGAAGAAGTACATCTTCACCAAGCGCAACGGAATCCATATCATCGATCTGGAACAGACCGCCGGTATGCTAGGCAAAGCTGTTGCGTATATCAAACAGATAGCCGCCGAGGGCGGCAAGATTCTCTTCGTGGGCACCAAAAAGCAGGCTCAGCCTATTGTTGAGGAAGAAGCCAGGCGCGCTGGCATGTTCTTTGTCAACCAGCGCTGGATCGGCGGCACTCTTACCAATTTCGCTGCTATCCAAAGCCGCATCGACCACTTGGTACGGCTTGAAGACCAACAAGCAAAGGGCGAGTTTGCCCATCTGCCCAAGAAAGAAGCCACCAAGCTCGCTGAAGAAATCGCCGAAATGAACACCGCGCTGGGCGGCATCAAGGAAATGACCAGCCTGCCCGATGCCCTGTTCATCGTTGACCCCTGCAAGGAACGCATTGCGATTGCCGAAGCACAGCGCTTGGGCATACCTATCATCGCCATCGTAGATACCAACTGCAACCCGGACGAGATAGACGCCCCTATCCCCGCCAATGATGATGCCATAAGAGCTATTAAGCTTATCGTCAGCAAAATGGCCGATGCTATCATTGAAGCTAGAGGCATCCAGCCATTGGTGGAAAAGGGTGATATCTTTCCTGAAGATGCGGTTCTTAATTAGAACTGGTGTTGTTGCATAGGTATTATCAGAGACTATCCTTAGGAGATTTACTTGGAAATTACAACTGCCGATGTCAAGGAGCTTAGGGAAATGTGCGGTGCCGGCATCATGGAATGTCGGCATGCCTTAGTAGAAACCAATGGCGACAAGCAAAAAGCCGTTGAGTTGCTTAAAGAGCGCGGGAGCCTCAAGGCGGCCAAGAGGGCAGAGCGCGTCACGGCACAAGGGCTGGTTGAGTCATATATCCATACTGGCGGGCGCATTGGAGCCATGGTTGAGCTCAACTGCGAAACTGACTTTGTTGCTCGCACCGACGAATTCAAGCAACTGGCACGCGATCTCGCCATGCAGGTTGCGGCTATGAATCCCCAGTATCTCTCCGAGGAAGATATGCCTGCGGGTGAGGTGTATGAGGATATAATCCCTTGCCTCTTAAGC
>CAYOAR010000109.1:0-7810 GCA_964402105.1 uncultured Dehalococcoidales bacterium | reverse complement strand
AAGCGCAATGCTCCTTGTATTGTTTTCATTGACGAAATTGATGCCGTGGGACGGCAGCGCGGTGCGGGTCTTGGAGGCGGGCATGACGAGCGCGAGCAAACATTGAATCAAATCCTGGTCGAGATGGACGGCTTTGATACCAACACCTCGGTCATAGTCATGGCAGCTACTAACCGCCCTGACATCTTAGATCCGGCGCTGCTGCGGCCGGGGCGTTTTGACCGTCGCGTAGTACTTGATGCACCTGACGTAAGCGGGCGCGCAGCCATTCTCAAAGTACACACAAAAGGAAAGCCGCTTGACGAAAATGTCAACCTCGAGGTTATCGCCAAGCTTACTGCCGGTTTCTCCGGCGCGGATCTAGCCAACCTAGTTAACGAGGCGGCTATTCTGGCTGCCAGGCGCAATAAGAAGATCATAGGTATGCCGGAACTTGAAGAGTCGATTGACCGCGTGTTGCTTGGACCTGAGCGCAAGAGCCGGCGCATGACCGATGAGGAAAAGAGGCTGGGCGCATACCATGAGGCTGGGCATGCTCTGATAGGGCATATCGCGAAACACTTAGAGCCGGTCCGCAAAGTATCTATTATCCCGCGCGGCATGGCGGGTGGTTATACCAAATCACTTCAAGAGGATAAGAAATATCTCACACTGTCTTATCTAAAGGATGAGTTGGCGATGTTTTTGGGCGGGCGCTCTGCTGAGGAACTGGTCTTCGGAGAAATTTCTACCGGTGCATCTTCAGATATCAAGCAGGCAACTGATTTTGCCCGTCGCATGGTGGTGAGCTGGGGTATGAGCAAGGAGCTTGGCCCCCGCACTTTTGGGCAGAAAGATGAAATGATATTTTTAGGGCGCGAGATATCCGAG
The DNA here is from genome assembly GCA_964402105.1 of uncultured Dehalococcoidales bacterium. GTDB lineage: Bacteria > Chloroflexota > Dehalococcoidia > Dehalococcoidales > UBA1222 > WRNP01. The sequence continues at coordinate 6,940 of CAYOAR010000109.1, read as the reverse complement.
CAGCGTGATTATGGTGCGACAGTCGCCGACCAAATTGATGCCGAGGTAAACCGCATTATTCAGGAGGCCTATCAAACTGCTCTTAGATTGCTAACTGAGAACCGTGCCAAGCTCGAACAAATAGCTCAAGCATTGCTAGCCAAGGAAACATTGGAAGGCGATGAGCTGGATGCAGTACTCAACGAGCCGCCGGCCGAACCATCGTCGGGAGAAGTTGCGGTGCCCGCTGTTGCCAAGACAGAAGAAAAACCCAAGGAGCACACAAAGCGCGAGGCGAGTCCATCTCTGCCGGATATTGTGATGCCAAAGCCTCGGCAAGCACCGCAGGCGTGGTGATGGCTTGTGGTTAACATAGGGGCGATAGATCAAGCCCATGAAAAACAACATTATCACAGCAGTTTTATTGTGTATTTCCATTGCCAGCTTAACTGGTTGTGCTAGTCTTCCTACAAGCAACACCTCGGTGCCAGAAAATCTTCTAGAAGAGCCTGGCGATGTTAGTGCGCTCGTTGTTCCCAATGAACTTTGGCACGAACCATTACTTGTCGGGAGAGATACAACAAATATTCCCAACGAGGTTTCCCTGATTCTGGAGTACTCCACCTATCCCGTCGGTGTTGAGGCAATAAATGCCGTGTTTAAAAATGATACAAACCTTAGAATGTATTTTGGGCATGCATTCCATCTTGAAAAATTGGTTGGCAGTAAATGGGAAAAAGTAAACTTTGTTCGGGAAGAGGTATATTGGCTATCGGTAGCATATGGCGTTGAGCCTCATTCCCAAAGAGACTGGACGTTCAATATAAGCTATTACTTTGGTACTCTGGAAAAAGGCCACTACAGAATTGCGACTGGTACTTTTGGCTACCTATATGCAGAATTCGCTGTGGTATAACCATGCATGGGTTTGCGGTGTCGGTAAAATAATCTAAAATCATATCTTCCTGCGTAATACATAATCAGCTAAAAAGAAGAGCGCTTCGCGGGCAGGCTTGTCTGGTAAACTGGTTAACCCCGCGGTTGCTCGCCGCGTATATCCGGCGGCTTCTTGGTAGCACTCATCAATGATATTTGAATCTCGTACTATCTCAATGGCGCGTTGAATATTGGTGGCTATATCCTCGCGGGCAACAATTTTCTCAATTGGATTATCGTGCGGGTAACGCTCCACGATTTTCATGGCAGGAAGGGTTACCGTCCCTTGTGCTAGGTCTGCTCCCACTGGCTTGCCCATTTCAGCCTCGGTGCCGATATAGTCAAGTATGTCGTCAACAATTTGGAAAGCAATTCCTAGATTATGGCCGTAATCGCTTAGGATTTGCACTGCTTCCTCTGGGGCACCGCTTAGGACGGCACCGGACTCGGTTGCCATGGTAAACAGAGCAGCGGTTTTAGCGGCGATGCGCTTAATATAATGGTCGTAACTCTGAGGCAGCTTGAAAGAACTCAGGGCTTGCTTGATCTCACCGTGAGCGATAATGCCCAGAGTGCGGGTGAAAATCTTTACGGCGCGAATGTTGCCGGTATTAGCTGCCATCTCGCCCGCGCGTGCAAATAGGAAATCCCCCAACAAAACGGCGAGATCCACTCCCCAAACGAAGTTGATGGTCGGCCGCCCGCGGCGCATGTCAGCCGAGTCGATGGCATCATCGTGTACAAGTGTGGCAATGTGCATTAACTCAGAGGAGGCTGCACTCGAATGATGGTGTTCTTCGTGATAGTTATATAGAGAGCCTGAAAGAAGGGTCAAGGTGGGTCGTACCATCTTGCCGCCAACTAATATCTGCTCCAGCATGCGCTGCATTTCCGGGAAGTCATGCTGCGAGTCGATGAGGTGGCGGAATTTCGCCTCCACGGAATTCAAACCGGGCTGGATTAGGGCATATACCTGATTAAGCTCCATGTAATCCCATACGTGCCTGCTCGTCGGCAACCACACTTTCCTCTAGTTTGGAGAATAGAATCTTCGGCTGCCTGAGGGCTTGGCCCGGAACCGGGTTCATCAAGCACCAGCCGGCTTGGGATACCTGCCCATCAAAGCCGAGATATTCGTGCAAACGTTGTGAGCTTTGCGGCAGGAAAGGATAAAAGATTGTCTTTAGGGCAGAGATGACACAGAGTGAGGTGTAAAGAGAAGTAGCTGCTAACACAGTATCCTCTTTTATGGCTTTCCATGGGGCTTTGTCATCCAGGTAGCGATTGGCAGCTTGGGCTAGGGCCATTGCCTCTTTGACGGCGTCCTTAAAGCGGCAAGATGCGATGAGGTTGCCCACTATCTCAATGGCGGCCTTAGCTTTGGTAATAAGGGCTTCGCTATCAGGGTCGATTGTCCCCGGTTGCGGCACTGTGCCGTTAAAGCGCGTGTAAGTAAAACCCAGCACCCGCTGCGCCAAATTGCCGTAGGTTGCCACCAGTTCGTCGTTGTTGCGGCGCACAAACTCTCGCCAAGAAAAGTCGGTATCAGAACTTTCCGGCATGTTTGCAGAAAGAAGATAGCGCAATGGGTCGGCGTCATAACGAGATAAGAAGTCATGCACCCAGATAGCCAAATTGCGGCTTTTGGAGAATTTCTGTGACTCAATGGTGAGGAACTCGTTGGCCGGAACATCGTATGGCAGGCTGAGGTCTCCGCAGCCCATGAGCATAGCAGGCCAGACGATGGTATGAAAGGGGATGTTATCCTTGCCGATGAAATAATAGGTTTTTGTGGCGCTGTCCTGCCAGAAACTCCGCCAGGCATTTGGGGTGCCGCGCTTTTCAGCCCACTCGACGGCTGCCGAAAGGTAGCCGATGACTGCCTCAAACCACACGTATAGACTCTTCCCCGGATAACCGGGCAGCGGCAGGGGTATACCCCACTCGATGTCGCGCGTAATTGCCCGATCCAGCAACCCTTCCTCTAGGTATCGCCGTGTGAAGCGCTGTACGTCCGCGCGCCAGAAATCTTTGCCCTTCATCCACGCAAGCAGGGCATCTTGAAAAGCTGAGAGTTTTAGGAAGAAGTGTTCAGATTCGCGGTAGATCGGCGTGGTGGCACAAAGCTTGCATTTGGCATCAATAAGCTCGCTGGGGTTCATAGGTTTGCCGCACTGCTCGCATTGGTCACCGCGCGCACCGGGGGAATGACAGATGGGACAGCTTCCCTCCACGTAGCGATCGGGTAAATAGCGCTGGCATTTTTCACAATAAGGTTGAGTTACTGTCTGCTTGTAAATATAACCTGCGTTCAACAGCTTTAGAAAAATATCCTGAGCGATGCGGGTGTGGTTTTGAGTGCCGGTTGTCGTGAAGAGGTCCCAAGAGATGCCAAGCTTCTCCCAGTCATCAAGAAAAAGCTGGTGGAAGTGGTTGGCAATCTCGGCTGGGGTCTTGCCCTCTTGTTCGGCACGGATGGCAACCGGAGTGCCGTGGATGTCTGAGCCAGATATCATCAGAACCTCGCTACCCTTGGCGCGGTGGTAGCGAGCGAAAATATCAGCGGGCAGATATGCCCCGGCGACATGGCCTAAGTGCAGGCGTGAGTTGGCATATGGCCAAGCCACGCCAATCAAAATGCGTTCAGACATGGGGCTAAATGTAGCACAAACCGGCGCAAAGAGCCAAGATGGCGGCGGAGTGTCGCATAGTTACTCCGGGCTCGAGGAATCGGCTGCTGGCTCGAAGACCTCTGATTCCGGTAAAAAGGTAAGTACCATATCTCCCTTGACCTCGCGATGGCGAGCATAGCCTTTTTTCAGGGCATCTTCAACACAGTACCTGACCGATTTCCCGCCGCTGGTTACCTCTTTGCCCTTTTCATCCTCGTCTATAACGAGGTATCGTTCGGGATAGGGGATGGCCCGATTGCAGATATCACATTTGACTTGGCCTACGGAAATACAACCACGACGCATTGTTTTGTTAAAGCTCCTTTACCATTCGGTATCCTGTTTGGCTATCAGTTAGAGCTTAGCCAGAGCTCATATAACTCCTTGCGGGAAAGGCCGCTAATTTCAGCAAGTTCGCCCGCAGCCTCTTTTGCACTACGCCCAGCCCTCTTGAGTTCTCTCATCATTGCTGCCGCCCGCTCAAGGGGCATGCTCTCGGTTCTTGGTTCGGCACCGGCGATTACCAGGGTGAACTCTCCGCGCGGCATATCAAAATAATCCAGAGCCTCCTGAGCTGTGCCGCGAAAAACCTCCTCGTGTATTTTCGTAAGCTCGCGGCACACAGCGAGGCGGCGGTTACCCAGAACTGACATTATATCACGTAAGGCCTCGTTTAGGCGATGCGGTGCTTCATAGGCAACGATGGTGGCTGTTTCAGCAGCGACTTCCTCGAGATATTTACGGCGGGCGCTGCCCTGGCGAGGCAGAAACCCCAAATAGTGGAAACGGTCAGTGGGCAGGCCGGAAACGGCGAGGGCGGAGACGGCAGCCGATGGTCCCGGCACGGGAATAACTGGTATTCCGGAGCGCTGCGCGGCTACGACGAGCTCATAACCCGGATCGGAGATACCAGGCATACCAGCTTCGGAAACCAGTGCTACGTCACCAGTCTGGAGAGTATGAAGAAGATAATCCAGCTTAGCGGTTTTATTGTGCTCAAAATAGCTTGTCATTGGGGTGCGAATGTCAAAGTGTGTGAGGAGATGACGGGTGGTGCGAGTATCCTCAGAAGCGATAAGGGTGACCTCTTTAAGGATGCGAATAGCCCGGAGTGACATATCCTCCAAATTACCTATGGGGGTACCTACTATGTAAAGATTTGGCATGACTTAGTTTAGCATATTGATTGTGGCATAAAATTAAGCTGGTATAGTATTAGAATTATAGGCACTCTTTAATTTTTTGCGCGATGGCAGTATTAAATAGGGGTAGGGCTGCGATTTCTTCCAACGAGGCATCCTCGATACGCGCAACAGAACCAAAAGCCTCAAGGAGAGCTTTTTTACGGCGAGGGCCAATCCCCGGCACTTCATCAAGGGCGGAAGTGAACGTTTTTCGCCCCCGCAGTTTAGTATGATATCCTAGGGCGAAGCGATGCGCCTCGTCGCGCACGCGCTGGAGGAGTTGGCGGGCGGGAGAGTCGGCTGGCAGGCGTATGGCGTGGGTTTTGCCGGGGATGAAGACCTCCTCACGTTCTTTGGCTAGGCTGGCGATGGGAATATGTGCCATACCGATATCCAGAAGGGTTGAACGCGCTGCACTTAGCTGCCCCTTGCCGCCGTCGATAAGCACCAGTCCTGGGAGGGTTGCCCAGCCGTCATTTGCTTCGCCGTCCTTGGTTCGGGCGAAGCGCCGCCGAAGAGTTTCTTCCAGCATGGCATAGTCATTGGCCCCGGGAACTGTTTTGATGCGGAAGCGCCGGTAGTGGGCTGGTTTGGAGCGGCCTTCCTCAAAAACAACCATACTTCCTACGGCTAGTTGACCCTGAATGTTTGAGATATCATAACCCTCAATTCGCCGCGGAACGTCAGGAAGGACTAGGACTGCTTTGAGCTCATCGAGTGCCTTGCCTAGTGCCTGTGGCTGAAAAAGGTGTTTGATGCGTAGCTGCTCTAAGCCGCGTTTGGCGTTGGTAAGCACTGTCTCCATGAGTTCCTTGCGAGGGCCGCGTACTGGTACGACGAACCTAACCGCACCGCCGCGTATTCGCTCAAGCCATTCTTTGAGGACACTTTCGCCATCAACCGGGTGTTGCAGCAGGATAAGAGGCGGGATATTTTGCGAAACGGCGTAATACTGTGTGACAAAATTGGTCATAGTCACAGTTGGCCCCTCGGCGCATGTACCCTGCAGTAAAAACCCTTCGCGTCCCAAGAGTTTTCCTCCGCGGACAAAAAAGACCTGAACGAAGGCTTGGTCTCCGTCTTGCACGAAAGCTGCGGCATCGGCATCACCTCGCACGCGGGTAGCAACCCGCTGCCAAGCCACGACCTCGCGCAGAGCTTTGATTTGGTCGCGTAGTCTTGCAGCTGCCTCGTAACGCTGGGCATCAGCTGCTGTTTTCATGCGCATGACTAGGGATTTTTCTAATCCAGAGTGTCTGCCGTCCAGAAATTGAATGACGCCCTGAATGATCTCGCTGTACTCCGCATGAGGCAGTTGGCCGGTACAAGGGGCGAGGCAATGGTGCATATCGTACTCTAGGCAAGGTCGCTCACGGCGTTGGCTGAGGTCTGAGCTACAAGTGCGAAAAGGAAAGACGCCCTTTACCACATCCAATGCCTGGCGGATAGAATATGCGCTGGCGAATGGTCCAAAGTAACGTGCATCATCGCTGACTACGCGGCGCACAACCTGCACTCGCGGCCAATCCTCTTTGAGATCTATCTTGATATAAGGATAACCCTTGTCGTCTTTTAAGCGGATATTATATTCAGGCCTGAAGCGCTTAATCAGATTTAGTTCCAGAATGAGAGCTTCTTCCTCTGAGCGAGTGACATAAAAATCAATATCAACGATGCGGTGAACGAGCTGGATAGTTTTGGGAGATAGATCGCTGTCGTTGAAATAGGAGCGAACGCGGCTCCTAAGGCACCCCGCCTTACCGACGTAGATGACTTTGCCTGCGGCATCTTTCATGAGATACACCCCCGGACTTTCCGGCAGAGATCTCAAACGTTCGGTGATAAGTGTGTTTACAGGCGCGGACATGGTATTGGCGAGCATATTTTAACATAATGAGCATCGGTGGCAAGGATGTGGCTTGGTTAGCAGAGTGAAGAATAAACTGGTGTATAAAAGCAAATTCATGGTAGATGACGGCTGAGTATTATAAAATACAAAGCAAGCTTGACACTAAATGCAATAGGCTGGTTATACTAGTCGCGGGATTGGCTATTGCATGCGGCGCGTTAACATATCTGGTTAATCAAATAAGCCAAGACCACGTTATCGTATATCTAGACAAGAACGCCTCTTATCTTCGGATACGTGTAGTTATTGCTCTTCTTGCT
>CAYOAR010000108.1:0-6850 GCA_964402105.1 uncultured Dehalococcoidales bacterium | reverse complement strand
AACCATAAAGCGGCAGATAGTGTCCCCTCTCCCGCCCGCGCCGGTGCGCCCCATTGTGCCCTTTATCGAAACCGTACACGACCGGGCAGCTGTGGAGGTAAGCCGCGGCTGCACGCGGGGATGCCGTTTTTGCAGTGCGGGTATCATCTACCGCCCGGTGCGCGAGCGCCCGCCGGCGGAAACGCTTACCGCTGTGGATGAGATTTTACAAAACACGGGCTATGATGAGGTTTCCTTGGTTTCACTCTCCTCTGGTGACTACAGTCGTATAGGTGAGCTCTTGGCTGGGATTGCCCGCTGCCATGGAAGCGACGTCGCAGTCTCACTCCCTTCTCTCCGCCTGGACGAGAGCTCTGTCTGTCTGGTTGATGCCCTCCCCGGGCGGCGCAAGAGCGGGCTTACCTTTGCCCCGGAGGCAGCCAGCCCTCGTCTGCAGCGCGTCATCAACAAGCATATCCCCGAAGATGAACTGCTTCAGGCAGCCGGGCTTGCCTTTGAGCGCGGTTGGAGCGGCCTCAAGCTCTATTTTATGCTGGGGCTTCCCACCGAAACCGATGACGATGCCTCCTATATCGTGGAGCTGGCGCGGAAAGTTCTGGCAGCGGGCAAAGACGCCCCCGGGCGCATGCCCCAGCTTCGGCTGAGCTTAGCTACTTTTGTGCCGAAGCCGCACACTCCTTTCCAGTGGGTGGCACAGGCACCGGAAGAAACACTGCGCACCCGACACGAGATAATCAAGAAGGGCTTGGGCAAACGGGCAAAGCTTTCCTATACTGATACACAGGTGAGTCTTTTGGAGGCAGTCATGTCGCGGGGCGATCGTCGCTTGGGGAAGGTTATTCATCGCGCTTGGCAGGCGGGAGCTGTCTTTGATGGTTGGAGCGAGTGCTTTGATTGGGAGCGCTGGCAGCAAGCCTTTGAGGCCGAGGGCATTGATCCCGACTTCTATGCTCGTCGGGCTAGGGCTTTGGATGAGCCTCTGCCGTGGGGGCATATTGATGTGGGGGTATCAGCAGAGTTTCTCAGCACGGAGTACCGCCGTGCTCTGGCAGCTGAGCTTACCCCGTATTGTCGGGTGTCTAAGTGCAACAGCTGCGGGCTGGAGAGTTGGGGTGCGGGGTGCCCGTAAGGTAGCCGCTGTTTGAATAGGCAGTACCCCTTGAATTCTGTAATGCGTTTTGTTATATTGCGTCGCCTGCTTAGCACCAGAGAGTGCTGCCCCAGACCTCAAAGATGAGACAGTCATTTCAAGGAGCTCGGGGGACCTGTTGATAGGGTTTTGCTAGGCACGAAAACGAGCAAATTTGTTTGTTTAAAACAGGCATGTAAGGTAAAATGATAGCCTGTGTGATTTATGGAATTATGTAATGATTCAAGATAACAATGAAGAACAAGCCTGCATTATACGGCTTAACTCGCGTCGGGCGATTGCCCTTGCCATGGAAGGGCGCTGGCGGGAGGCGGTGGCTGTCAACCAGACAATTTTGGAAGGGGCTCCGGGCGATGTGGACACCCTCAACCGCTTGGGGCGGGCTTATATGGAGCTCCATGAATATGATGAAGCCCGTAATGCTTACCAGCGGGCGAAAGAGTTTGACCCCTATAACTCTATTGCTGACAAGAATCTAAAGCGCCTAGCTACCCTGAAAGCCGAGCGGGCCGACGAGGCTTCGCTCATAGAGACTGACCGGCCGGTGGAGCCTCGTTACTTTATAGAGGAAACAGGCAAAGCCGGGGTGGTGCGGCTTGTAAACTTGGCCTCGCGCAAAGTGTTAGCCAAGTTGGTCGCCGGTGATCGGGTGAAACTGGAGGCATCAGACGGGAATTTGGTGGTTACCGATGATGCGGGAGAGGTCTTGGGTTGGGTGGAGCCGAAGCACGGCCAGCGCTTGGCACGTCTCATGGTGGGAGGCAACCGCTACCTTGCGAGTGTGGTGTCGGCATCTGATGCGGGGCTGTCGCTTATGATACGAGAAATCTACCAGGACCCGAGCCAAATAGGGCAGCTCTCTTTTCCCTCGCGGGGAGTAGAGCATTTGCACCATTACGTGAGTGATAAATTCCTCCGTTCGCGCATCGAATATGAAGAGGAACCGGCCGAGGATCTCGGCTTCGGAACAGGGGAAGAGGAAATTGAAGAGGCGCGGCCAGAAGATCCCGGGGAGCTAGAGGAAGAGGAGGGACAGATATGACGCTGGGAAAAATCAAGCCTATAAAAATTGAAGAGGAGATGAAGAGCTCATACCTAGACTATGCTATGAGCGTCATCGTTTCCCGGGCTCTGCCTGACGTGCGGGACGGGCTCAAACCGGTACATCGGCGCATCCTGTTTGCTATGAAAGAGCTGGGGCTCCTCAACAACTCGCCCCATAAAAAAAGCGCGCGCGTTGTGGGCGAGGTGCTTGGTAAATACCATCCCCACGGGGACTCATCGGTTTATGATGCCATGGTGCGCATGGCGCAGGACTTCTCAATGCGGCACACGTTGGTAGACGGCCAGGGCAACTTTGGCTCGGTGGACAATGACCCCCCCGCGGCCATGCGCTATACCGAGGTTCGCTTGGCCGAGATTGCCGAACAGATGCTGCTTGATATCGACAAAGAAACCGTAAACTTTATGCCGAACTTTGATGATAGCCTAAAGGAGCCGGTGGTGCTGCCAACCCACCTGCCCAATCTCCTGGTAAATGGCTCGTCTGGCATTGCCGTAGGCATGGCAACCAATATCCCTCCTCATAACTTGGGCGAGATCTGCCAAGCCTTAGGGCATCTTATCGACCATCCCGAGGCCGATGTGGATGAGCTCATGAAGTTCGTTAAAGGTCCGGACTTTCCTACGGGCGGTACCGTACTCGGAGTGGAAGGTATACGCTCAGCCTATGCGACGGGGCGCGGGCGTGTTGTGATCCAAGCCAAGGCATTTGTCGAGGACAATCCTAACGGCAAAAAACAAATTGTTGTCACTGAACTTCCCTATCAAACGAACAAGGCCGCTCTGGTGGAGCGTATCGCGGAACTGGTTAAAGACCGCAAAGTAACGGGCATCTCCGACCTACGCGATGAGTCTGACCGGCAGGGCATGCGCATTGTTATGGAACTTAAGAGGGAAACCGAACCGCGCCAGGTCTTAAATAACCTTTACAAACAAACGCCCATGCAATCGGCTTTCTTTGTAAATATGCTGGCCTTGGTAGGCGGACAGCCGCGGGTCATCAGTCTTAAAGAAGCGCTCCAGTTTTTCATCGACTTCCGTCGCGAGGTCATCACTCGGCGCAGTCAGTATGAGCTGCGCATTGCCCGAGATCGGGCACATATTCTGGACGGCCTTAAGATTGCCCTGGACTTTCTGGATGCCGTTATCAAGACCATCCGCGAGTCGGCGAATGCTGATGCCGCTCGCGCTGCTCTCATGGAGCGCTTCAGTCTCTCCAAGCTCCAAGCCCAGGCTATTTTGGATATGCAGCTCCGCCGCTTGGCCTCGCTTGAGCGCAAGCAAATCCTTGATGAGCTGGAGACAGTCAAAAAGAATATTGCCAATCTTGAGGATCTGCTGGCTAACCCACTGAAAATTCTCGGCTTGGTGAAAAAGGAATCGAGTACCCTCCGGGAAAAATTCGCAAACGAGCGTGCTACCGATATCACCTCCACCGAAGCTAGGAGTTTCAGCGAGGAAGATCTGATTCCTCACCAAGATATGGTTGTCACCCTCTCTGAACGCGGCTTTGTCAAACGCGTACCTGCCAAGTCTTATGCCTTACAGCATCGCGGCGGGCGTGGTATCATCGGCATGACTACCCACGAGGAAGACGCAGTACGCTTCCTGCTCGCTTCGGATACTCACCACACCCTGCTTTTCTTTACCAACCGAGGCAAGGTGTTTTCGGTGAAATGCCACGAGGTGCCGCTTGATATCTCTCGTATCTCCAAAGGTACAGCCGTGGTCAACCTTTTCCCCATCGCCGGTGGGGAGAAAGTAACGGCACTGGTGGCGGTGAAGAATTTTAAGGATGCCGAGTTTTTGGTGATGGCAACTGCCCAAGGTGAGGTGAAGAAAGTAAGCATTGATGCTTTTGCGCAGGTGCGCTCTTCCGGCCTCATTGCTATGGATCTTCCGCCGGCTGACAGCTTGGTTTCGGCTACACTTGCCACCGATGAGCAGGAAGTCATCATGGTTTCAACAGAAGGCCAATCCATTCGCTTTGCCGTAAGTGAGCTCCGTGCCAGTTTACGTGCATCCGGCGGTGTGTCGGGCTTTAAGCTTGGCGAGGGCGATCGCGTTGTGAGTTTGGATGTGGTTAAACCCGAAGGCTTTTTGTTGGTGGCAACCGTCTTGGGTTTTGGTAAAGTCACCCGCCTTGATGCATACCCCTCACAGCATCGCGCAGGCTCTGGGGTGCGCACTTTCCGCACTACCGAGAAGACCGGCCTTGTGATCGCTGCGCGCGTGGTGGATGAAAAGAGTGAGGTAATGCTCATCTCTGCCAACGGTATTATCACGCGCACACCGGTCAAAGAAGAAGACCCGCGCTTGGGTATCACCGAGCAAGGTCGGTCTACCCAAGGCGTGCGCCTTATGAGGCTTGACGAGGGTGACAGTGTCGTGGGCATCACGTCCTTTGACGAAGAAGAGGAAGAAGAAGCCTTCACCTCGGCAGGTTAGGTTTTAACACACGGCAAGGGCGTGTTTTGTAAGCTGTCGCCGTTGGGCTGATTGGCTAAGCTGGCGACAGTGCGCCGCTTAATTTAGAGCGAAGACAATAAATCTCAATAAGGAGTAATTAGGGTGAAAGAAAAAGTAGAAGCTGCCCTGGAGCTGGTTCGTCCCTCTCTTCAAGCCGATGGCGGTGGGGTGGAGCTTGTAGGAACTGATGACAAGACGGGCATCGTGAGGATTCGTCTCACCGGTCATTGTGCGGGCTGCCCCATGTCGCAGATGACCCTCAAGAATGGCATTGAGCGCATTCTGAAACAAGAAGTGCCGGAAGTAAAGACGGTACTTGCGGTCTAGCTCACAGCCTGTTGGATTAAGCAAGGAGGGAGGCGAGTGCCTCCCTCTCGGCATTTAAGAAGCGCCTTGCGCTTTGTCCAGTTCAAAGGCTTTATGCAGTGCCCGAACAGCCTCTTTCACTTGGTCTTCGCCGATAATGACAGTGATGCGAATTTCGGAGGTGGTGATGAGCTGGATGTTGATGCCTGCTGCGGAGAGAGTGCTGAACATGCGGGCGGCGTATCCCGGGGTGTTCTGCATACCGGAGCCGATGATGCTAACCTTGCCCAGCTTGGTGTCAACAACGCATTCTCTTGCGCCAATCGCCTCAGCGATGGGGCGCACCACTTTAAGGGCTTTTTCGGCGTCACCCTTAGTGATGGTGAAAGTAAGGTCGGTTATGTGCTGAATTGATGCGTTTTGCACGATGGTGTCGACACTCACCCCGGCTTGAGAGAGCGGCTCAAAAATGCCGGCGGCGATACCGGGACGATCGGGGATGCCCACGATGGTAATCTTAGCCACGTCCAGATCGTGCGAGATGGCGGTGACTTTCTGTTGTACTTCCATAATTCCTCCGTGTATCAAGGTGCCGGGTGCATCGTTGAAACTGGAGGCAACGAGGATAGGCATGTTATAAATCTGCCCCAGTTCAATAGCGCGGGGGTGCATTACTTTCGAGCCGTAACTTGCCACCTCCAGCATCTCTTCGTAACTTATCTCGGCAAGCTTCGTTGCTTCGGGCACTACGCGCGGGTCGGCGGTATAAATGCCTGCTGTATCGGTATAGCGTTCACAAGCGCGTGCTCCCAAGCTTATAGCGAGCGCAACGGCGGTAGTGTCAGAGCCGCCTCGTCCCAGGGTCGTGACATCCATGTCCACAGAGTTGGTGGGTTGGCCGTTCTGGAAATGTGACGGGGTAATACCTTGGAAACCGGCAACAATGACAATCTTGTCAGCGCAGAGCTCTTCTTTAATGCGATGCGGGTCAATAGCCACGATGCGTGCCTTGCTGTGGTTGGCATCGGTTTGAATACCAGCTTGTGCCCCGGAAAGCGAAATAGCTTCTTGCCCCTCGGCTTTAAGGGCCATGGCGAGGAGGGTACTGGCAATGATTTCACCCGTGGAAAGCAGTACGTCTAACTCACGCGTGTTGGGCTTATCGGTTACCTGGTAGGCAAGCTTAATAAGGTCATCGGTGGTATCCCCCATAGCAGAAACTACCACCACCACGTCATCGCCCTTGCGTCGGGCGGCGATGATCCGACGGTCAACGCTTTTAATTTTTTCGGCGGAAGCGACTGACGAACCGCCATATTTATGAACGACTAATGCCATAGTTTTGGTATTTTAAAAAACCTCCCCTAGTATAGCACTAACTGTCGCTATTTTTACCAAACACACGTTGCCACCACGGCGGACGGCCCCGAGCGCCATAGCTTGGGCTGGGGAAGCTCTTCTCGCAGCGGTTGCAGCGAAAAGATTTATAAACCTTGTTAAATGATACATTTTCCGAACCGCAAAAGGGGCAGAGACCGGTACCATAACCCTCTCTCTTGCCGGCTTGACGTTCATCTTCGCGTCGGGGCATGGACTATCCTCAAATCCGAAGGTTAACAGCTATCGGATGAACTCCTTAATAATGTTGTGTCCTTTTACCATGGAAACACCGGTTCGCCCTGCCTCAGCCTCGGTAAAGCGCTGCCCGCTGTTTGCAGCGATGCCGGATCCCCACATTAAAAATGGCACCGGTTCGGCTGCGTGGGTCTGGATAGCCACCGGGGTGGGATGATCGGGCAGAACCAAGAGGCGCAGGCTCTCTACTTGGCGGAGCTGGCTTATCACAAGTGCGTCAGTCTTTTC
>CAYOAR010000107.1:0-2075 GCA_964402105.1 uncultured Dehalococcoidales bacterium | reverse complement strand
CTATTTCTCCGCGGCAGCCTTCTCTGCCTCACGTTCGGCAATAATCTTCTCAGTAACATGAGAAGGTACCTGCTCATAGCTACTGAACTCCATCACATATGTGCCCCGCCCCTGGGTGATAGACTTCAAATCTGTAGCATAACGCAGCACCTCAGCCATGGGTACTTCAGCCTCAATAGTATTGATGTCGCCATGAGGGTTCATGCCTTGAACACGAGCTCGTTTAGTATTGAGATCAGATAGAATATCCCCCGTAAAGTCGTTGGGCACCGTGACTTTTATCTTTACAATTGGCTCCAGCATGATTGGATTTCCGTCTGCAAGGCCTTTTTTCAGCGCCTGAGAGCCCGCGATTTTGAAGCAGATTTCCGATGAGTCCACCGGGTGGAAGCTGCCATCATAGACCGCAACGCGAACACTCACAACCGGATAGCCAGCCAGCATACCCTCTTTGTATCCTTCAACAACTCCCTTTTCAACAGCCGGAATATAGTTTTTAGGGATTGACCCACCCACAACCCGATTTTCAAATTCGTTAGGGCTGCCCTGCGGAAGCGGCTCAAGTTCCAGCATCACATGTCCATATTGACCATGTCCGCCAGTCTGTTTCTTATGCTTAAACTCCGCTTTCACGCTACGAGTTATGGTTTCGCGATATGGCACCTTGGGCGGTTTTAGCTCCACCCCAACCCCAAACTTGCGCTGCATACGCTCGGCTGCTACATCCACCTGGGTGTCACCCATGCCAGAGAGAATGGTTTCAGCTGTATCTGGATCGCGGTACACGCGCAGAGTAGGATCTTCTTCCGTAAGGCGAGCGAGAGAGGTCCCCATTTTGTCCAAGTCGGCTTTCGTCTTGGGATGCACTGCCACATTGAAGATAGGTTTAGGGAAAGTAATGGGAGAAAGTTTTACCTGTTTGTCCTGGGTAGTCAGTGTATCTCCTGTAACGGCGGCATTAAGCTTGGCTACCGCCCCAATATCACCTGCTTCAACACGGCTTGTCGCTTCTTGAGCTTTACCGCGCAGCATATATAGTTGGCCAATGCGTTCGGCAGAGTTTTGGTTCGCATCCCAAACCTGTGAGTTGCTGTCCATGGCACCTGCAAAAACTCGGAAGTAGGTAAGCTTCCCCACGTAAGGGTCAGCCGTTGTTTTGAAGACGAGGGCTGCAAGAGGGCCGCCTATGCCTACATCCTTAATCACAGAGTCTGGAGCAATGGCAATAGTGCGTTTAACTGGTGACGGCATTAACTCTACAACGGCATTAAGCAGCTCACGCGCTCCAATACTCTGAAGCCCAGAGCCAACCAAAATAGGAACGAGCTTGCCCGCGGCAACCGCTTGTTGCAACCCAGCTGCGAGCTCGGCTTGGCCAAGTTCTTCGCCTCCAAGGTATTTTTCCATGAGGGCATCATCGGTTTCTGCCACCGCTTCAACCATTTGGGAATGAAGCTCCCTTGCCTTGCCGAGCAGTTCAGCGGGAATCTCGGTTTCATCTGAGGCAGAGCCAACAAAGGCCTTCATGGACAGGAGATCAATAACGCCCTTGAATTCGGTGTGTGCCCCAATGGGCAGTTGTAACGGAATGCATTTTGCGCCATAGTTTGTCCGGAATTGATCGACAATTTTAAGAAAATTGGCATTCTCGCGGTCCATCTTGCTCACGAAAACCATCCGAGCAAGCCCAGCATTATCAGCATAATTCCACGTAAGCTCTGTTCCAACCTCGATGCCTGAGGTGGCGGCTACCACAATAACAGCACCCTCGCTCACGCCCACCGCCGAGCGCACTTCGCCCACGAAGTCCATATATCCCGGAGTGTCGATGAGATTAATCTTGGTATCACGCCACTCGCACGGCAGGAGCGAAAGATTGATACTGATGCGGCGCTTGACCTCATCTGGATCGTAATCAGATGTTGTGTTGCCGGTTTCTATCTTCCCTAGACGAGTAATAGCCCCAGCAGCAAAAAGCATAGCTTCAGAGAGAGTAGACTTCCCTGCCCCACTGTGGGAGAGGAATACAACGTTGCGAATTTTTTCCGGGGGATACTGTTTCATTCAGATACCTG
>CAYOAR010000106.1:0-15408 GCA_964402105.1 uncultured Dehalococcoidales bacterium | reverse complement strand
TGATATTTGGCCGGACTCGGCGCCTCAATAGAAAAATACAAAAGCGCACAATAAAATGATATGATGTGAAAAGCTTGGTGGAACAAATTGGGAGTTCCCTCCGAACTGCACGCTTGAAACTATGAAGCAGTCTTTGACGATAGAAAACATTAAGCAAAGCATTGGCCAGCCTTTGTTTAGGCAAGAGCTTGCCGTTGAAAGTGGTATGCTGCACAGATATGCCGAGGCCGTAGGTGTTGGCAATCTGCATGGGCAGGGTGACACTACTGAAGTATCAGCGACTATGTTAGCCATGTTTGGCCTTGGTGACATCACCTCGGCACTGCACGAGCCTTGCGCTGTTATTTTACATGGCTCGAGTGATTTTGAGAGCTATCTACCGGTGCGGGTGGGCGATGTCATTACGATTGTAGCCGCCGTTACCTCTATACGCGAAAGGCAATCGGAGACGGGGAATACGGTGTTCCTTGTTCTCCAGATGGATTATACCAACCAGCGAGGCGAGGGCGTTGCTTTGTGTAAGCAGTTGATTATTGTGCAGTTTGGTGTGGCTAATGACTAAGTATTTAGGCCCCCGTGATATCAAGGCGGGGATGGAAATCCCCACGCTGACAAAACAACCGACAACCCAACAGCTGTTAGCATGGGCTGAAGTATCAGGTGACCATAATCCTATCCATTGCGACAATCACTTTGCCGTAAATGCCGGATTGCCGGGGGTTATTGTGCCCGGGCAGCTCTTGATGGCCTTTCTGGGGCAAATGGTGACGGATTGGTTGGGTGATTTGGGCGAGCTTAAGAGGCTTACCGTAAGCTACAAGAGTATGAACTTTCCCGGGAATACCATTACCTGTCGCGGTGCGGTGCAGGAGATTGTCGGGGAGGGGATGACGCTGCGGGTTTGGGTGGAGAATACTCGCTTCGAGAAGACCGTTGTTGGCTCGGCTGTGGTTGCGGTGTTTAGCTAATGCTCTTGCCTGCTTATTCTTGTGGGAAGCTTGGCCGAGACGCTGCAACGAGTTCCATCAGGACGTAATGGTCTCCGTCTTGGAGCAGGGTGCCGCAAGGCGTAAAGCCGCACTTCTCGAAACAGCGCCTAGCGCGGTCGTTGCTCTCTAGAGTTTTGAGGCACAGCTTTACCAGTCCGAGTTGGTCGAAAGCATAGTTAATCAAGACCATCACGGTATCAAGGCCATAACCCTTGCCCCAGCAGTCCCGCTCTCCGATAGCTATGCCCAGCTGGGCTTCGCCTGCAGCATAGTCGATGTTGTACAGGGCGCAGTTGCCGATATGCCGGTTTTCTGGCTGGGTGCGGATGGCAAAGCTTTCCATGCCAGCCGCAACATCGTAGGCGGCGACACTTTGGGTTAAGTATTCGAGGAATGATTCCCTGAGTGGCGCGTTGCCGCTAAGGGCCATGAGTTCGGCATCTTTCTGCCATTGATAGTCGAGTCTGGCATCGGCAATGGATTTAGGGCATAAGCAGGTCTTAAGACCGATTAGGGTTTGTTTTGTCATAATAAGATTGGCTAAAAGTCGTATATTATTGTGCGGTTTCTAGCGGTATCTCGCTATAGTAAGGCTAATAATCTTTTGTTGATTGCCTTACTCGTCAAAGGGCTCATCCAACTCCAAATTGTCTGGTAGCAGAGGATCATCAAAAAGCCTTGTTTCGGCAAACGCACTTGCGGCAGCCTCGCGCATGAACTGGTCTTCGTGGTGCATGGTGCGCTTCAAGGCGCGCTTGGCTTCATCCCCGCCGATATCACCCAGTGCTTGCACGGCCGCGAGCTTTACCTCCGGATCTGGGTCGTCTAGCAGTTCAATGAGGAGGGGGGTAGCCTCGGGCTCACCCAACGCCCCGGCTGCACTGGCTGCAACATATCTCATTTCCGGGTCGTCGCTCGCAAGTGCCTGGATGATGGTAGGGAGCCATAGAAGATCACGATTAAGTCCCATCGCTTGAATGGCACCGGTGCGCATCTCTGGTTCCTCGCTGCGGTAGGCTGCCCAGATAGCCTGGGTGACGTCAGAGAGACTCAAAGGTGCGGCAGCTTCGAGTGCCCGGCGGCGCAGTATCAATGGTTCGCTGGGGTTATTCGCCACCGCAAGGAGCGGCTGACTCAGCCGGGCGATGTTGGCGGTATCTATCTGGCGGCATTCTGCCAGAGAAGCGAACCTGCCAAGGGCGACAGCTGCGGATTCGCGCACGGCATCTGAGCTGTCGTGAACTAGAATGTTAAGCAACGGGCGGATAAGCGATGGCTCCTCGTTTTCCCACAACGCCTCTATTGCTTCCTGTCGCACGACGCTGTCGGCATCGCTTAGGGCATGTTTCAGCACTGCACTGAAATCGTACCCAATATTATCTTCAGCGATGTCTCGAAAATGCCCGAGTATGGCCTGCCTCCGCTCGGTGTTCAGGCGGCTCCATGCAGCAGCAAAGAGTCCAAGCTCATCGGTGCTTAGGTCAGACAGACAAGTGAGCAGACTATGGGAGATCAGGGCGTCACTTTGCAGGTGGGCTGTGACCTCTGCTAGGGCTGCAGACCGGCTGAGGGGCTCACTCTTCTTCAGGCTCATCCTCTCCGCTTTCCCAAATAGGCTCGGTGAAGTAGTCGATGTACTCCTCCATAGCCTCGGCGGCCATCTGCTTCATGCGCTCGCGCCCCTCGTCGGCGACGGCGGCCAGCTCGTCTAAGTTTATTTTAAGCTTGAGCATTTCTGAAAGAGTGCGTGTGACAGCTAGGGCAGCCATGGGGTTGTGCAAGCGGGTGGTATATCCGGGCACCTCTCCCAGCAGGCAAACACCCTCCAAACTGCGTTCTTTGGCTACGCCCAAGAGGAGGCCGTTTAGACCGGCAATCTGTAAGTTGCCTCCCAAAAAAGCACCGTGGGAAACGAGCTCCTTGAACATTCCAGCCGAGGTGCACACCCCCCAAACCCGAGGCTGCTCGGTGTGATGGATGCGAGTAATGGCTGCGGCGCAAGTGTAGATGCGCTGTACGTTGTAGCGCTCTGCCACGTCCACAATGAGATTGGCCAGGTCGTAACTCTTGGCGTTGGGCTGGGCTTCGCCTAAAAAGATAATAAGGTCTTCCCCAAAGGGATTTTTATAGTAATAAAAAATACTCTGCGGGAACTGCGGCTCCTCCACGAGGTTGCTGCGCACCATTACCCCCACGGGGTCAAAGAAGTAGTTTGGGCGTATCCTAGCCAGCTCCTTAGGCTCCAGCTTGCGAGCGAGGTAGGTTGCCACAATCATGGCCACATTGCTGATACCCGGCCATGCGGCAAGCATGTTGGGTGCATTAAGCTTGGGGCGGGCGCGAATCTTAACCTGGTCGATAATCTTTAATCTCTCTTGCATTGGTTGTTTCATGCCGTGAGGCCAAGGCTTATCCTTTGCTTGCTACTGATATCGATGGAAAGAAAATGGACGGCGTGAACACTCCTCCAGCCCATTGGGCATCACTGCCTATGGCTGCGATATCTTTTAGCATGGTATAGATGTTTCCAGAGATTACGGTGTCTTTAACCCTGCCTGTTATTTTACCATTTTCTATTTTATAGCCCAATAGCACGTTACCGCTGAAATCACCCATCAAAACATTGCCCTGTGTGGCGCCCATTACCTGCTCAATAACGAGACCCTCTTTGATGTCGGACAGCATATCATCGAATGATGTGTTTCCCGCCGGGATGACAAAGGCGCTGGGAGCGGGCGCAGGCTGTCCTGAGGCGCGCCGACCGTGCCCGGTGCTCTTTTTTCTGGCCAAGGCAGCGGTGCGCAGGTCGTAGTAAAAACCGGCGACCACTCCGCTCTCTATCAGCGGGTAGCGGCGGCTTGGAACACCCTCGTCATCAAAGGGATGGCTGGTTGGACGATAGGACAGCGAGGGGTCGTCGCACAGATTGAATTTGCTGTCCAGTAACTTTTTCCCCTCCTTACTGGTTAAGGGTGAGGCTTTTTCAAGCACCAGCTTGCCGTTTAGTCCCGCCGCGAGCGGAGCGAGGAGAGCAGAGGCAACGCCATGCGGCATGAAGATGACCGGCAGCTTCCCGGTGGGGGGGCTTGCCGTCTGACTAGCCCAAGTTAGCTGGCGGGTGACGCTATCCAATAGTGAGGCGCTGCTTTCGATTATCCGGCATGAGGACGCCTCGTCGCCAACGAAGAGCATATCGGTGCCGCGGGTGAGTACCCCTTCAACGGCTATGCTGTACTCAGTGCGGGTATAGCTTTGTGCTAAGCCGGAGGTATTTACGATGCTCACGGTCGTAACCTCGCGGCTAACGCCGCCCTCGCACAGCAGTTCCGGCGTATGGCGTACAAGTTCATCGGCCATATCCTGTGCCTGAGCAATCATGGAGCTTAGCGCCGCCTTCGGTACGGCTGAATCGTAGATCTCCGGGGTGGGAAAGTCGGCAGGCGGGGGAAGCGAAAATTCTGCACGTGCGCCGAAAGAAGCAGTTTCAACGGCTGCTTTGACCAAGGCGCGTCCGTCGGAGAGGTTATTCCCGGTGGCATAGCCGATATGCCCGTTCTTAAAAACCCTAAGGGCAACGATCTGACTCTGGCGGCTCCTAATACTCCTTACCCGGTTGGCCTCAAGGTGCACAGGGGTTTCTTCCCCTGTTACCAAAAACACCTCGGCTGCTTCGCATTCCCTGCGGGCTTGAGCCAGAATTTCCTGAAGTCTGCCTAGCTCGCTACTTCCATTCACTGTGTTCAAATTAACCTCATCGTTGTTATCTGGGCTATCCGCCTCCGCCTATAAGGCATTTTTGGATGCGGATGTGGGGGCTGCCGTTCGAGACAGGCAGCGGTGATTGCCCGCCCTTGCCGCAGCCGCCGCCTTGGTTGAAAGCAAGATCGCTCCCGATGGCATCAATATTGGCTAGGGTGGTGAAAACGTTGCCGGATAATACCACCGGCCTTACAAGCTCTGAAATACGCCCATTGCGAATCATATAAGCCTCGCCGGCAGAAAAAGTAAACATCTCCATACTCGTGGTACCGCCATACCAGTTGACGGCATAAACGCCCTCTTTGATATCGGCAATCATCTCCTCAAAGCTGGAGCGCCCCGGTTCGATGTAGGTGTTGGTCATGCGCACGATTGGCGGATGGCGATAATTTATGGCACGAGCATTGCCGGAAACGCCCTCACCCATCTTGGCGGCGGTTTCCCGTGAATGGAGACGCCCTGTGAGGATGCCGTCCTTGATAAGATAGGTTTTACTTGCCGGCACGCCCTCATCGTCATACTTATAGCTCCCGCGCAGCCCTTTTACTTTGGCTCCGTCAACGATGTTGAGTATGTTTGGTCCGAAGCGTTTGCCCAAGACCATTAGTGCGCGGAGTTCGGGGTTTTCATAGACATGGTCTGACTCGGAGAGGTGGCCGAAAGCCTCGTGCACGAATACGCCTGCCAACACCGGGTCAAGCACGGTGGTGTACTCGCCGCCCCGCATACGTGGGGCAGCGAGAAGTTGGGCGGCACGAGCGGCAACGCCCGCCACCTCATCGTCGAGACGCTCGATGGCGGGAAAGTCACCGGGGCTGCCCATGCTGAGGTGCGCCTGTTGCACGTCATTGCCGCTCGCGGCAATGGCTGAGATGCCCAGGGTGATGTCAGCTCGCTCTTGCTCGATGAAAGCCCCTTCGCTGTTCAGGAAAATGGTTTTCCTGCGACTGTCGCCATAGCGGATAGTCGAGGTTTGGAGTTTTGGAGTTGCCCAAATAATCTCGTTGTAGCGGTCAAGCAGCTCCTTTTTGCGCGCCAGAGGTACGACCAGGGGGTTGTGGCCGGGACTAAGTCTGACCTTGGCCCGAATCGGTTCGACCTCCACAAGCTGGCTCTTTCCTTTTCCCACCACACGCGCCTGCTGAGCGGCGAGTCTGATCCGTGCTCCAATATCATCCAGGCTGTTGAAACTCGCAAAACCCCAGCCGCCTTTTATCAGTGCGCGTACGCTGCCGCCAACCGAACTGTTTTTGCCTGCGGTTTCCAGCACCCGGCCGCGGTAGCCGATGTTGCTGCTTTGGGCTGCCTCGAGACGCACCTCAATATAGTCAGCGCGGTATTTTTTTAAGTGACCGGCAATTTCTTGGGCTGCTTCTTGTATCTGTGACAAATAGGCTCTCCTAGGGTCTTTATGCTGAAATGAGTTTAGAAGTTTAGGGTATACCTGTCAATTAGCCCCGAGTTTCCATATACTGTCATTGACGCGGCTTTGGCCATCTTGCTATCATGGAGCACCATGACTCCTAAGCTTGCTGTTTTCCCCATTACCGCTGAAATTAACCGCGAGGGGCATCTTGCCATTGGTGGTGTTGATGCCATAGAACTTGCTGCCCGTTACGGCACCCCGCTTTATGTTTTTGATGAAACTACCCTGCGTGCTAGGTGCCGTGATTTCAAGCGAGAATTTACCCGGTGCTATGCCAATATCACAGTGGTCTATGCCGGCAAGGCTTTTCTGCATGGTGCCCTCGCATCCATTCTGAAAGAAGAAGGTGTGGGGCTGGACGTTGTCTCGGCAGGCGAGCTGCACATTGCCGAAAACGGGCGTTTCCCCCCGGAAAAGATTTATTTTCACGGCAACAACAAGTCTGTAGCTGAACTAAAGATGGCTCTTGATCATAAAGTCGGGCGTATCGTGGTGGATAATCTTAAAGAGCTTAGCTTGCTCGCTCGCCTTGCCGAAGAGAGCGGGTGCGTTTCCAAGATACTCCTGCGCATCACTCCCGGGGTAGATGCCCATACGCACGGGCATCTCACGACCGGTGCGGTCGGCAGTAAATTCGGCATCCCGCTTGGTGAGGTTCAAGAGGTTGTCGCAAGGGCGACGACCTATGCCTCACTCGATTTGGTGGGATTGCACTTCCATCTTGGTTCGATGCTGAGTGAGTTTCAGCCATATCTGGATGCCATGGATTTGGTACTAAAACTGGCCTCCGAGTTGAAGCAGAAATTCGGCTTTGAGTTAAAAGAGCTTGATATCGGCGGCGGTTTTGGCGTGCAGTATACTCTGGATAGCCCGATGCCCGAGATCGGATTCTTTGCCGAGCGCATCGCAGAACACCTAACGAGGTGTTGTAATAAATTATCCCTGTCGCAACCATTACTTGTCATTGAGCCCGGGCGAGCTATCGTTGCCCAAGCGGGGGTCGCCCTCTACAGCGTCGGCACCATCAAGGATGTGGGCAGCAGCCTCTATGTGGCGGTCGACGGAGGCATGGCGGATAATATTCGCCCTGCACTTTATGATGCCCGCTACGAGGCTATCTCGGCTGGAAAAGCCGACGTAGATGAAACCGAGAGGGTGGTTATTGTCGGCCGTTTCTGCGAGACGGGAGACATATTAATCAAGCATACAACAATTGCACCGCCGGCGGTAGGTGACATAATCGCGGTTCCGGTTTGCGGGGCCTACTGCTTGCCCATGGCAAGCAACTACAATGCCGTGCCCAAGCCTGCTATTGCTATGGTGACGAACGGTACGTCACGGCTAATCCGCCGGCGTGAGACGCTGCAAGACCTGACGCGCGGCGATGTTGTTTAAAACTATTCACTCGGAGTTAACGCATGTGGCCTGTTGTCGGCCATGACCTCATAGTATCCTACCTCAAACGCAGCCTTAACAACGGCCTGCTTTCGCATGCCTATCTTTTTGCTGGACCGAAACATATTGGCAAAATGACTCTGGCTTTGGTGCTGGCGCAGGCGGTGAACTGCCCGGCACCCGATAAGCCGTGCGGAGAGTGTCCTTCCTGCTTGAGAATAGCCGCGCGGAATCATCCGGATGTTCAGGTAATCAAGCCACTCACGGCAGAGGAGTCTGAGGATAAAAAAGCCAAGAGTGAGCTCGTGATTGATCAGGTGCGCAGTCTTCAGCGCTGGGCTAGTCTGCCGCCATACGAAGGACGTTGCCGCGTCTTTATCTTTGAGCAGGCAGAGCTATTAAATGAGGCAGCGGCTAATTGTCTTCTCAAAATCCTAGAAGAACCGCTGCCCAATGTGCTGTTCATACTCTTGACGCCGAGCACAGGAGCTGTGCCGGAAACAGTCGTATCCCGCTGCCAGAATCTTGCGCTAAAGCCCGTTCCGACCGAGGAGATAGAAAACATGCTCCTCTGCCGCGGCTTAGCTCCGGATAAAGCCGGCATACTGGCGCGCCTTGCGGATGGCGCGCCGGGATGGGCACTCGGGGCCTTGGAGCACGAGGATATTATGACTAGCCGGGCAGAGAGGTTGGAGAAATTTATTGCGCTTGTTAACTTGGGCTACGAGGAGCGCTTTGAGGCCGCTGAGGAGTTGGCTGGCAAGGGGGCTCAAGGACGCAGCGATGCCGCTGATATCATCCGCGATTGGAAAGCCTTGTGGCGCGATCTGCTGCTGGCAAATGTGGGGCAGGCAGGGAGTATCGTAAATCTGGATTATAAAGATAAAATTGTGGCACTGGGCAGCCGGCTGAACCGTGCCGACATCAGAGCTTTCATTACCGTATTGACAAAGTCTGAGGAATGGGTGAAATGCAACGTAAACCCTCGGCTTATCTTAGAGATGCTTATGCTGGAAATGCCTTTGGTGGACAAAGCGAAACCGAAAAGGTAATCTTAGAGAGATATTTGCGGTCCTTCACCGCAATCTGAGAATTGCAAGGGGGCAAGCTTGCCGAGGAGCTTTAGGCGCACTCGGTAGTTATTAACATGCGAGCAGTAGGCGTCAGTTTTCGGGCTTACGGGAAGATCTATGATTTTGATCCCGGCCAACTTGATCTAAAACCAGGCGAACGCGTGGTGGTAGAGACTGTCTATGGCCAAGAGCTGGGCGAGGTGGTCTTAATAAAAGAAAGCGAGCCCGGGACGCAGTTAAAACCGGTTCTTCGGATGGCAACAGCGGCGGATGTCCAAAAATCCGTTGATTGCAAGGCCAAAGAGCGCGCTGCTCTAGATGAGTGTGCCGGGCTGGTTTCCCAGATGGAACTGCCCATGAAACTGATATCTGCAGAGTACAGCCTTGATGAGGCTCACCTCACCATTTACTTTGGAGCGGAGGGGCGGGGGGATTTTCGTGAGTTGGTGCGTGAGCTGGGGCACAAGCTTCATGTGAGGGTTGAGCTGCGCCAAATCGGGCCTCGCGATGAAGCTAAAATTCTGGGTGGATATGGGAGGTGCGGGCGTGAGCTCTGTTGTGCGCGATTTCTTTCTGGTTTCAACCCCGTTTCTATCAAAATGGCCAAGATACAGGACTTACCGCTTAACCCTGCGAAAATCTCCGGTGTATGCGGACGGCTGCTCTGCTGCTTGGGATATGAGTGTGAGCAATATCGTGAGATAAAAGAGAAAATGCCTCGGGAAGGCACTCGAGTCATGACGGACTCTGGTCCGGGTGTTATCGTGGGGCATAATGCGCTGGGCGAGAAGGTCATGGTAGAGTACGAAACCGGTGCTCGCTTGGAGCTACCTTTAGCTCGAGTGAGAGTATTAGAGATGCCTCAAGTGAGGCTGACACACACAGCATCGCCGAGGCAAACACGAGTAGATCCCACCCCGAGCACGGAAAGCACAGCTGAAACAGATGAAGCGGTGCTGCCCGAAACAGAAAACCCTGATAGCTAAGCGGCAGAAGTGACCCGCTCTTTTAGGGGGCATTCTCCGAGTCGTTACTCGGCTCAGGAAAAATTGGTGACGTATTGGGGGAGGTACTTGCTCCACCGCTCCATGTTATTTACGTAACGATGGGGGATGAAAAAGCCGTAGTTGCTGTGGGGTTTAACGGGAAGCCTCTTTAGTTTCATGCCCGATTGTTCCAGTGTTAAGCCCGCCTTTTTGCGGTTGCATGGGATGCAGCAGGTGACGACGTTATCCCAGACATGTTGGCCGCCGCGAAAGCGAGGCATGACGTGGTCAATGGTGAGTTGTTCTCTGCGCCCGCAGTACTGACAGGCGTATCCGTCGCGCTGGAAGATGCCGACTCTAGTTAGCTTTCTTTCGGCGCGCGGGCGGCGGACGATATAATCCAACTTGATGACTGAGGGAATGGCATAAGACGTGCTCGACGTGCAAATGTAACTCACGCCATTTTCGAGCATTTCAGCCTTTCCGGATATCACTAGGGCAAGTGCTCGTTTGGCGTGACAGATATTGAGGGGCTCATAGCTTTGGTTAAGCACCAGCACCGGGTTATTGGCTAACAACTTACACCAGCCTCTGTGCGTATATTGTAATTAAAACTCATTTTAGGCGCAAGTGGAATAATACATAACGTTTTATGTCTGGGTATTACAAAAACAGGCACTTTATTGATGACGGAGAAGATGTAGGACTTGAGCAGTTATTGGGATGGAACTAATAAGCGGCTCTATGGGGCTGAGCCATTTACGGCAGTCGTGGTACACGGCGGGCCGGGGGCAGGGGGTGAGTGTGCCCCGCTTGCGCGGGAACTGGGGCGGGAGCTGGGTGTAATTGAGCATTTGCAGACAGCTTTGAGTTTGGATGGGCAGGTTTCGGAACTCGGGGAATGCTTGGGTCAGGCAGGTTCGCAGGTTGCACTCATCGGACACTCTTATGGTGCTCTGTTGAGTTTGATAACGGCGGCGAAGTGCCCCTCTTTGGTAAAAAAGCTGATATTGGTGGGGAGTGCTCCTCTTGAGGACAAATATGCCGGGCAGATTATGCAAATGCGACGTAACCGGCTAAGTGCGGCGGCGAATGCCGAACTGGATGAACTGCTTGCGGTGCTGGGCGGGGCACAAGATTTATCGGCTAAGAACCAAGCTTTTGCTTGGCTTGGGCGCTCCTTAGAGATTGCCGATGCCTTTGACCCATTGCCAGAGGATGGCGATGTTGTAACGTGCCGTTATGATATTTATGAGGACGTCTGGCCTGAGATGTCAACAATTAGAACCACTGGAAAACTCTTGGCATGTGTTGGGGATGTTCGCTGTCCGGTGGTTGCTATCCACGGCGATTATGACCCGCACCCGGCTTCTGGGGTGCAGGAGCCGCTTCAGCGCATGCTGCGCGATTTCAAATTCATCATGCTGGAAAAATGCGGGCACACACCTTGGCGGGAAAAGCAGGCCCGAGAGGCATTTTACCGAGTTCTGAGGTTTGAGCTCCGCGTAAAATTGTTGTAGGACTTTTATAGCTAAATAGAAACAAGGGTTCCCCAAGTGTGGTCTAATTAGTTGGAACACAAAATAAACCAAAGGAGGGAACCCTTGTGGAAGCAATCATACCGCAAATATTTAACTCATACCAGCATCAGTTTATCAAGCTGCTTGGTTCACCCGGGCTACTCACACTCGGAACAATGGAAGCCAAGGGGCTGAAGATACTGAAGGCAATGCTGTGTGATCTGATACGGGCATATATCAAGGCTCTGTCGGTAAACATATACGCCGACAAGCACGGGCGGCGAAAGAATGGTCTGGTACTCGAGCGAACAGGTGATACCCGCCGGATACTCACCCAATTGGGAGAGTTGCGGTATGAAAGGGATTATTACCTGGACAAGAAACAGCAGGTGTACCGCTATCCGGTTGATGAAATGCTTGAAGTTGATTCCGGCCAGCGTGTCAGCGACAATCTGGGACTGGATCTGGCCGGTGCCGCCAGAGAGATGTCGTATGCCGCAAGCAGCCGCTTTGCGGCATACGGTGAAGTAAGCCGCCAGACGGTGATGAGCAAGGTCAGAGACAGCCGGCCGAAGCCTGATATCCCCGGCGAGAAGAGGAGAATCAGGGCATTACATGTGGATGCCGACGAAGACCATGTCACCCTCATCGGCGGGAAGAAGGGCATCGTCCCCTTAATCAGTGTCTATGAGGGCATCGGGCAGAGAGGCAAACGCCGGTACTGCCGGGAAGTATTCCATGTCAGTGAATATGGGCTGGATGGGGATCGTTTATGGGAGAGGGTATTGGACGAGATTGATGCCCGTTATGAGCTAGAGGGCATAACCATCTATCTCCATGGTGACGGGGCGTCATGGATTAAGACCGGCATGGAGTGGCTGCCCAACTGCCGGTTTGTCTTGGATAAATACCATAAGAACCAAGCCATAAGAGCCATGTGCGCCGGGGTAGAAGATGCCAAACTGCGCCGCAAGGCGGAAAACGGTATACGCGACAGCTTACTGCGAAATGACGATATGCTGTGGAACGGTATTACGGAAAGCCTGCTTTACGAAGCACCGGAGTACGAGAAGAGGATACTGACGTCGGCAAGGTATCTCTGGAATCACAAAGAGGCTATATCCATTTGTGCAGCTGACCCCGAGGCCAACAACGGAGGATGCGCGGAGCCCCATGTAAGTCATATCTTATCCAGCCGGTTATCTGACCGGCCTCGCGTATGGAGTGAATCAACCTTGGTTAGTATGGCTCCTATACTTGCTAAACGGGGAGAACTGGAGGTGAAGAGCAAATCTATTCATCCGACTGAGCCTCTTGAGCCTCTGCTCAAAAAGGCGGTGCTTAAAGCAAGAAGCTCATTCAGGCCTAAGCGTGCTCAAACTACGAGAACACCCTGTGTTGCCGGATCATTGGTGCCGGTTGCCGTCGGGAAGATAAACCCGATATATACAGCGCTGAAGCGTTACAGCAACTGATAACAACCACATCTTGGGGACCGAAATGTCCTACAAGAACTTGACGCGGACAGGTTTGAGCTTGGTCTTGACATGCAGGGCGAAGTTGGCTAAATTGCATTAATAGGGGTTGGTTAGAATGCAATGCCAGATATAACGAAATATTCATTGGGTATAGCCTCGGGTACGGGCAAGACCATTGTGATTGTGCCCAAAGATACACCGCTGCCCGTCCAGCGCAGTCTTACGGTGACTACGACCAAAGATAGGCAGGATAACATCGGGCTTATTGTTACTCTTGGCGAGCGCCCAGAAGCAGAAGATAATTATCAGCTCTCTCGTATTAGATTAGATGCCATTGAGTTGGGGCCCAAGGGTGAGGTTAAGGTGAAACTTGTTTTCCGGGGTTTTGTTAATGGTCTGTGGGCTGTGGGTGTGCGGTATCGGGAAGGTGCTCCGGAGCAGCAGCTTTCCATTATCCCCTCGGCCGGACTCTCAAAGACCGAGCTTGGCAGGATACAAGAAAAGGCTGCGAAATACATTGAAGAAAACAAACCCGATGAGGAAGCCCAGCCTGCCACCACCGAAATTATCCCTCTGCCGGCTATCTAGTAAAGGGCTAGCGGTGTACTACCTAGTTCCTCGGTTGACTCGTTTATAAGCAGTCTTGCTCTGATGCCCCGTAAGATCCGTTCGATAATCAGGGGCTATAATGTTGAAAGCCACGCTCATTTTTCGGTCGGCAAGCCGCGATGAAATACGGCTCTCCAGCTCTTCAAGCGTACGCGAGGTGGTAATCACGGTTGGCAGCTGGGCATTGTAGCGATAATTTAGCACTTGATACAGCTTTTCCTGTGCCCATGGGGTGGCACTCTGCTCACCGAAGTCATCCAGCACCAAGAGCGGCGTGGTCTTGACGCGTTCAAAGAGTTGGTCGTAGGAAGTGCGGGCATCTGGGCTGAAGCTGCTGCGCAGATGGTCCAGAAATTCTGGCACCACCACGAACATAGCTGGTTGGCGAGCTTGGTAGCGGTAGTTCACAATGGCGGCGGCGAGATGTGTTTTGCCTGCTCCTGTAACACCTTGGAATACCAGCCAGCCCTCTGGCTTTTGGGCGAAGTCAAGAGCTAAGCGGTAGGCGCGTTCAAGGTTGTCGCGTATTTCTGCGGAAAGGTTCAGGCGGCGGTGGTCGAAGCTTCCGAAAGTCATGGATTGTTGCAGCTTAAAGCCTTCCTGCCAGGCGAGGTCGATTTCGCTGCCCTCGTCTCCAAGTAGGAAAGTGCGTGTGAGGCCGGTATCTCCCAAGCGGCTGCGCCAGCGCTCCTCCATATCGATGGTATTGGTCCTGGTTGTAATAACCGTGGGCAGCTCATGCTGGTAGCGGTGGTTTAAAAGCTGATCGAGCTTTTCTTGCGCCCATGGGGTTGTTGCGCGGGCGACAAGGTCATCTAGGATAAGGAGGGGGGCTCCTCTCACGTGGTCGAAGAAACGGTCATAAGGAAGCTGGCTTTCCGGGCTGAACGAGGCGCGTAGGTGGTCGAGGAGGTCTGCCGCCGTAATAAAAAGCACCTGTTCTCCACGAGCTAAGCGCTCCGAGGCGATGGCGGCGGCGAGATGGGTCTTGCCTGAGCCTGAAGGCCCTATTAGAACGAGCCAGCCGCGAGGACTTGCGGCGAAATTGCGGGCAGCCTCATAGGCATCCTTAAAGCGCGTCTGTGCGGAAGTGCCGCCAGAAAGGCCATGCGGCGAGATTTTTTCGAAAGTAACGTTAGCTAATGCCCCGAGATTGCTGAGCTGTGTGAGATTGTGCGTCCGATCCGCTCCGGCACAGCCGCACCTTACCACTTGGGTGTAATCAGGTTTGCCGCTCGAGCCGATGGGATATAAAAACCCCGCCCCGCGGCAACGCGAGCAAACGCCAGCGTCCGGCGCTTTAGCGCTGGACGAGCCCGCCGTAACGCCCGCGGACGAACTTGTCTCTTTCAATATTTGGCTGATGTGTTCCATGGCTGTTCTTACCCTCGGCGACCCAGCGCTCCAAGATGCGCTGGATGTAGCGCCAGTTTCGTTTGTTCAGGCTTACTGCTTCTTTTATCGCTTCACCTATCCACTCCTCGGGATAGGTGGCAAGGGCGTCTTTAAGTTCCTCGGCAATTATCGGGGTGAGGAGGCCTATATTCTCTTCATATAAGGCGAAGATATTGGGTGGGGGAGGAGTGGTCGGTGCCGTAATAACTGCATTTGTACCTTGGATTTTTAACTCACCTTGTCCAGCTTTGGTTATGGCTTGGCGGCCCTCGTGATTATTAAGAAAATACACAGTGTCGCTCCCAGCCGCAAGCGGGAGTAAGAGACCGTGTTGAACGGCTGAGTTAGCGAGTGCTGCGGTATCACGCCCGTCTAAGGCTGAATGAGCGGCGAACTCCTGAGCAGTTGCATAGCGCGGATAGCCTTTCTTATTGAATATAATATTAAAGGCAGCCAGCATCAGCACAAGTTCTGCCTGAGTCATCTTCGGGGCAAGCTGGTTGATGAAGATGTCCGGCACCGAGGTAAAGCTAGTGCGGGCAGGAAACCCCTCGAATGTCACGATGACGCCAACCCGGCGGGAAAGTCTTCAAAGCGCGTGAAAGCGTGGCGGAAGCGCACTTTTGAGGAGCCTACGGGGCCGTTGCGGTTCTTGGCGATGAAAATCTCGGCCACGCCATGCGGGTAGTCCTCGCCGAAGTGCTCCTTTTCCCACTCCTCTTGTGTTTTGTAGTAAGCTTCCTCGCGGTGGACGAAAAGGACAACATCGGCATCTTGT
>CAYOAR010000105.1:0-7422 GCA_964402105.1 uncultured Dehalococcoidales bacterium | reverse complement strand
AGGTGTGCCGGCAAGCAACTCCTTGGCAATGGCTGGCTGGTTGTTGACGAATCCCGCACCTATTGCGACGAGGGCAACACCAAAGAAGACTATCCAGAAAGCAGGCGTCATAAAAGCTTTCTTGGCAGGCATACCAACGTTAGAAGCGTTATCTTTGGTATCCACTGCATTCTCTTCATAGCCAAAAGGCTTCAGGCCCTTATCCTCAGGATTGCGCTTGATAACGAACAAGGTCCAGGGAAGGATCAGAACTGCAATAAGAACAGCGTTGATAAGATAGGTCGTGCGCCATCCCTGAGAGGCGATAAGCATCGTGAACATCGGCGCCCAGGCGATCGTCGATACGCCTGTGAATCCCGAAGCGATGCCGAGCATCTTCCCACGGTGTTTATTTGCAAACCAGTTACCGATGAGAATAGGCCCAGCCAGGCTGAAGCAGGCGGCGACACCAAAGCCGCTGAGGAATCCGGCTAGATAAAACATCCAGATCGCAGTAGAAAAAGAACAGATCAGCGGACATGAAACCATCAACACTGCACAAATCGTCATAAACAGGTTGATATTGATTTTCTTGTTCGCAAACAAAGTCCCCAAGACGGGCATCATGATAACGATAGAGACTGTCTGAGTGGTCGTCATGAGTGAGAACTCAGCACGAGCAAAGCCCAGTGCCGTGGTTACAGGAACCATATACACACCAATGATTGAGTTGATTAAAGCAAAAGAACCTGCATACAAACAACAGCAGCTGACGAGAATCCACCATGCATAATGCAGCTTCTTCGGTTGAGCGGTTTGTTCCATTATTAAACCCCTTTCTTTCTGTCTCTGAAAGAGTCAGAAACGTTTACATAATCAACAGGCTGCATCTTTGAAGATATCAGCTTTTAGGTGAAGGTCCAGCCTGGTCCCAGATTCGTTTATTGCTCAGGAACGAAAAGCACCAAACGGGACTTGTCGCCGAGCTTTTTAGCCAATTCTTCAACTGGCCCGAACTCCATCACTCTTGAATAACAGCTGTGCACACAAGCCGGCAGCTTACCTTTTGATACCCTGTCTTGACAAAGATCGCACATATCGGTGGGCACGGGCACGTAAGTGAGCTGCCATTTGTCTCCCTCGATATTCCATGGGCCAACCTCAAAGACCTTGATGCCCCACTTGCCCTCTGGGATGTTGTGCTCCATCTTGCAAATAACTTCGCAAGTATGACAATTTGAGCAGAACTCGTAATCGATTAGGATACCGTTGTTAGCCATGTCTTCTCACTCTCCTCGCACTTATAAATCTTGCACAGCAGCGCCTTGACGTCTGCGCCAAACCCGGTTGGTCCCTGTTGCCCAAGCTCACTTAGAAGGTTAGGGTTAGTATCCCAGCAACCATACATGGGGTCCTCATTGGGGTCGATCTCAGGGAACCACCAGCCAGAATTGACATTCGCCATGCCATATTTAAGTATTGGAGTGCACTTGGCCTTATGCTTGATGCGGCCGATCTTGTTCTCTACCCAGAGCCAATCGCCATTGACAATGCCCTGATCCTTTGCCCACTCATCATTGATCTCCACCAAGGGTTCCGGCTGGATCTCGCGCAGTTTCTTCACATCGCGGTGCTCGGAATGGAAGAATTGGATGTTACGGGAGCCGGTCATGGTGATTACCGGGTATTCCTTATACAGCTCTGGCGTGGTATATGGGCCGTAGTACGGCTCATCATAGTATGGTAACGCGTTGTCGCCGATGCTTTCGGCCATTGAAGAGTAAAGCTCAATACGGCCAGTCTTTGTGTTGAAGCCAGGCTGCCCATCTTTACGCAGCCCACCGGTCTCATAGCGGCGATACTTTTGACCTGGATAGGACCAGTTCAAGTCTCGTATCTCTCGCCAGGTCATATTGGACTTCCTGACCATGTAGTCAAAGAGGTCCTCGACGTCTTTGAAGGGGAACATCTCGGGGTTGAAGCGCCTGCCCAGCAACAGTGCAATCTCTGCATCGCTCTTTGGCTCGCCATCGATCTCAAGGCCAGCAATCGGCGATATGGGATTGGCACCGGTACGCTTGGCGTACATGCCTACCTTCTCAACGAACATCGCCACAGGTAACGCCACGTCTGCCAGCATCTGGATGGTCGGCGTAATACGCCAGTCGCAAACGCATATGAACTGAAGTTTTTTCAACACAGGATACACACGGTTAAGGTCAGCGTTGCTCATGCAGCAAAGTGGGTTGGTGCCCATCATAATGGCGCCAGTGAATCCGTAGGGATCCTCTTTTTCTGCCTGAACGACAGCAAGGTCGGGCTGATCCAAGACCATGCCCATGCGGATGAACGGGTACTCATTGTAGCCGATGACCATCTTTTGCACTTCTTCTGGCAGCTCTGTGTAGCCCCAGCTGAAGTAGTGGAAGCCATAAGGGCTGTCAGTAAAGATCTGTCCGCCCGGCTGGTCGATGTTGCCGCAGATCGCTAACATAGAGATGATAGAACGCACGGCACCGATGCCATTACGCTGCATGTCAAGCGAAAGGCCAAGCTGCACCGCTGTGTGATTGCCAGCGGCGAACACCCTTGCAACCTCACGTATCTTGTCTTTGTCAACCCAGGCCCTGTCGCATAGCATATCAAAGTCATACTCGCGGGTGCGGGCAACTAGCTCGTCAAACCCATAGCACCATCTGTCCACAAAGTCATGATCGTAGAGGTCCTCATCAATGATGACCTTGAGCATGGCCATTGCGATGGCACTATCTACGGCCGGACGGGGCTGGATCCAAATCTCAGCACGGGCAGCCAGCCAGGTGAGACGTGGGTCGATGACGATGAGCTTGGAACCGCGCTTGACTACTTGCACCAACCAGTCGCCATAAAAACCATCAGAGTTTGAGGCTACACAGTTGTTGCCCCAGCACACTATGACTTCCGGTATTTTAAACTCCGGATTATCATAACGATCCTCGTGACCCTCTGAGCAGTCAGGCATCATGTATCCGCCGGTGCTCACGTTATAGGAGACCAGACGGGGCATCCAACAGGCTAATCCAGACGAATAGCTATCAACGTGCGGTGTGCCCATTGCATATGCCAGGCGCTGTGACTGCCAAAGCACGTCGCGGCCGGTGCCGCAGAAAGTCTGCAGGGTGTGACGTCCATACGTATCGCCAAGCCTGGTCATCTCGTTGTAGACCAGATCCAAGGCCTCATCCCAGCTGATACGTTCCCAAGCATTTGGATTCCCACGCTGAGAACGGTCACGCTTCATCGGATACCTCATGCGCTCCTCACTATTGACCACATCTGGCAAGGCAGCACACCTTGGGCATATAGATCCCTGGTTAAACGGGTCTTCTCTGTCGCCTTCTACTTTCACCAGCTTGCCGTCTTTAACATAACAGACGAGGCCGCAACCCGCATGACACCCGGGTGCCGACCATGAGTGGGTTCTGGTTAGTGTATAACCGTCTTCTTCCCAACTGGTTGGCAGTTGTTTTTTTACCATATTCACTCCTTCCTCTTTATTGCTCATGCTCATTCGTACTCTACGATTGCTCATGCTCATATTTATACTACGGATAATGAAAATTGAACTGATTTGAAGCGTCATGCCATAGGCCGCACCTACCTTTCTGCATATGTGCGTGTTCGTTGGTTGCAATCAACCACAGACCTCAACTGCGGTAAAAGAAGGGAAAATAGTCGATTGCATTATTTGCCAATAGATTACACCTTGTAAGATATAAATGTCGTGACATCAAATGGATAATGTTTAATGTATTAGGGGCAAATACCATCATACATTCAGAGCATTAGCCTTTTGGTATTATGCCGTAAGACTTTGCTTTTTCTACCATTTCTACTGTGTTGACAACCCCTCGTTGCTCAGAGTAAGATGTTCTCGTTTTTGCTTCATTTATATTTATTTAAGAAACTACCTTGGGTTATCCTCGAATGCTGGAGGTTTGAAAATGGGTAATGAACAATTTTCAGACTCGATTGGCGCGCAAGAACCCACCCAACAAAAACTAACGTTTTCTTTCACTATCGTAACTGTTGATTTGTTGGGCATATTGGGCTTTGCCTGCTCTTTGTCGTGGTTTCTCCTGATGCTCATGAACCCACTGCTCAGCAACATCATGCCTGCGACATCAGCATTCATTACAGTATTGATATTCATCCTGGGCGAGTTAATTGGTTGTGTGGTTTCCTGGGCTTTTGCTAAACGCTTTGTACAACCTCGTGTGTTCCGGGTGATTCTGGTACTGATCCCAATCTTTACCAGCGCACCTGCAATCAGTTCATTATTTGGCGTTGGAGTTGTAGGTCATACTTTTCTTCAAGTAATCTGGTTGTTTGCCGGAATTTCTCTTATGTTGATGCTGGGGCTTTGGGGGTTTTTCCTCGCTCAACTCAAGCATCGGGACGCTGTGTTTTATCCTGCAGCTTCAGGCCTGTTTACCATTATTTTCGTTTTGTTTGTATTGCTGCTTCTTCCTTCACCTTTCCTTAACATTGCAATGATTCTGCTTCCCTGTATGTCCATACTGTTCTTTATTTTCTGGCTTCGAAAAAAAGGCATTTCCAATCTCTTAGCGGCTCAGAATAAAACAACTCCTCCAGATTGGAAGTCTCTGTTCCGTTCAGCAATTGCAATGGTTGCTAACGGATACATGCTTGGATTTGTGTATCTGGCCGTATCAATAAGTCCTGATCGGCAAACATCTTTTTTCATATTATTGGGCTTGCTTGCTGCTGTGCTGTATAAATTATATGATTCGAAGCATAGACAAGCATATGAAGTGCATATAATCATCCGTATTATCGCTCCGACCATTGCCTTCTGTCTGCTCTCAATATCTTTATTGGACGTAAGCTATTGGGTACTGTTTATTTCCTTTATGGGATGTATTGCTGTTATGAATGAAATTGTCTGCTGGTCGGCTGTCAGCGAGTATATGCATGTTTATAGATTATTGCCTTTTTCAAACATAGGATTTGGACGTATGGGAAATGTGGTAGGAGTTGCATTGGGTTATATGACAGGATTTGTGATACTTGGAGGTGGGTATCAGGATGTTGCCGTTTTTCCACCTGGAATTCTAATAAATACTGTAGTGATTGTTATGGTCTTTGTGCAGGCTTTCTTATTTCGTGATAATTATCAACCGTTCTCGGAGCATAAGTCTGTGATACTGAATGTGGAGCAGCCCTCTATCAATAGCGGCTTCGGGGCATGGCATAAGAAGATTTTCAGCTTCGCTGAGAATAATTCTCTCACACCGGCACAAACAAGAGTATTATTTCTGCTGGCAAAAGGTTATTCGACAGCACACATAGAAGAAGAGCTGGTGGTTTCCAGACACACTATAAAAGCGCACGTCTATGCCATATATCGACGATGCGGAGTTCACTCGCGCCAAGAGCTGATTGATAGCATGGAACAATACAAACTCATAAAAGATGAGTGATCGGCTTTCTACTTCACGTGCTCATTGGTGTATTTTGACAGCCATTGCGTAATGGCATCAACTCAGATGCTCAAAGCACCATATTATCTGTTGTGGCCGTTTATTAAAGCCGCTGACTCATGTTTCCTCCCGCATGAGTGATAGTAGGAATGGTAATACTGATGTCCTATTATACCAACAGGCTGACTTCTCTCCTTTTCAATCTCTGCTAACTAGTATGTAAGCCTTATTTACATAGGCGTTGCTCGAGTACACACTGGTAGAATGCTTAAAATATTAAACGAATATTTGTATTCAAAATGTTCACAGGGAGTAGAGCAAAGGAGTATTCAATGGAAGAGAATAAGTGGAAGACAGAAGAAGACGGTGTCATTAAGGTACGCTCATGCGCCTGGTCGGCGCCAGGTGACCATCCAACAGGATGCGGCATCATCATGTCTGTCAAAGACGGAAAGATTATCAAAGTAGAAGGGGATCCCCAGCACCCGATCACTCAGGGTAGGCTGTGCCCCAGGTGTCTTGCATTTGATGAAGTTCAGTACCATCCTGATCGTCTTCTTCATCCAATGAAGCGTGATCCCAAAGACCGCGGAAAGAACACATGGGAACAAATAACCTGGGATGAGGCTTATGATCTCATCGAAAGTGAAGTACGCCGTGTATGGGATCAATACGGTCCGGAGTCCTGTTTTGTCCTTACTGGCACAGGACGTGAAACAACGTTATGGGCAAACGTATATGCCACCAATGTTCTTGGCTCACCCAACAGGACCGGTGTTATCAGCGGCGCATCCTGTTATGGGCCTCGTTGCACGATTGCCAACTACCATTTGGGTGCAGGTTATCCCGAGTTGGATTACGCGGCCTTTTTCCCGGATCGATATGATGACCCCCGTTATGAGGTTCCCAAATACATCATCATCTGGGGGAAGATCCCTATCTATTCCAATTCTGATGGATTGTTCGGTCATGCTGTTGTAGACCTTATGCAACGCGGCTCACAGTTGATCGTTGTCGATCCTCGTGTCACCTGGTTATCAGCGCATGCGGAGCACTTCCTCCAACTGCGGCCTGGAACCGACACGGCTCTTGGTATGGGTTTTGCCAATGTCATCATTCAAGAGGATCTGTATAACCATGAGTTTGTTGACGAATGGTGTTATGGCTTTAAAGAATTCTCTGAGTGTGTCTCCGAGTGGACGCCGGAGCGGGTCGAAGAAATCACCTGGGTTCCCGCAGACGAACTCCGCGCTGCCGCCAGAGCCTTTGCTCTGAATGCCCCCTCCTCAGCAATGTGGGGACTGGCCTTTGATATGCAAGAGAACGGCGTTCAGGCAGGTCATCTCTTTTTAGGTATCGTTGCCATCTGTGGATACCTGGACGTTCCTGGTGGCGTAACTCTGGCTGCGCCCGCTTCGTTCATGGGTAAATGGCGGTATGATGCCGTTACGTCTCTCCCGCAGGAAACACGGGACAAGCTCGTAAAACCGCTCGACGGACGCTACTCCGTATACTGCACAGGTGGAGCCATGCCTGGTACACACCCAGACACTATGGTTGACTGGCTTGAGATGGAAAATCCTCCCTATCCCTTGAGACTCGGATGGATCGTTGGGAGTAATCTGCTCGCCTGTTCAGCCGCGCAGCCTCAGCGTTGGCTCAAAGCTCTTGAGCAGGTTGAATTCTTTATCGCAAATGAGATATTCATGACTTCAACTGTTATGGCATTGGTCGATCTTGTGCTTCCTATTTCAACCTGGGCAGAACACATTGGAATCGTTATGCCCCACTTCGGTCGCAATACACATTTCCTGGCTGCCATGAATCCAGCTGTAGACCCAGGTGATACCAAGAGTGATTTTCAAATCATGCTTGAAATGGGTAAGCGCCTGCGTCCCGATGTCTGGCCATGGGACGAAGAAGAGGCTTTTCTTGATGATCAGCTGCATACCGTTTATGA
>CAYOAR010000104.1:0-4292 GCA_964402105.1 uncultured Dehalococcoidales bacterium | reverse complement strand
TTCTAGGGTCAAAGTTATTTGATGATTGTTATTTTATTCGCAGCAGTTATGTACACGAAGGGGAGTTTGATTATTCTGCGGAAGTAGCAGAACGCTTTGAAGCATTGAAAATCCTGACTCACGATGTTTTAGTGGGGTATATTATAGATCAGAATAAAATCAAATCGAAAAAGTGAAAGACGTCAGAAGTGCAGATTTTATCAGGATAAAATCTGCACTTCTGCTATATTTTGTCATGGAAAAAGCTGTCTTCTACTCCCACTCAATCGTTCCCGGTGGCTTGGATGTTATGTCGTAAACCACACGGTTCACACCGGGGACTTCGCCAACAATACGGTTCGAGATGGTTGCCAGCATGTCGTACGGCAACCTCGCCCATTCGGCGGTCATGGCATCATCCGAGGTCACGGCGCGGACAGCTACAATATTGCCATAGGTGCGCAGGTCATCCGTAACACCCACACTTCGCACATTGGTCAGAATTGCGAAGCTCTGCCAGAGTTTACGATAAAGACCCGCGCGCTTAATTTCAGACATAACGACCCAATCCGCGGCGCGGAGCATCTCCAGGCGCTCTTTTGTTACCTCGCCGATAACACGGATAGCCAACCCGGGCCCTGGGAATGGCTGACGCCAGACCATCTCCTCGGGTAGCCCCAACTTGGCACCTACCTGACGTGCTTCATCCTTGAAGAGGGAACGAAGTGGTTCAATGAGCTTAAGGGTCATATGCGATGGCAACCCGCCCACATTGTGGTGTGTTTTTATCTTCGCTGAGGCAGTGCTTGCCGATGATACGCTTTCGATGACGTCGGGATAGAGAGTGCCTTGCGCCAAGAAATCTACTTTGCCAAGCTTATTTGCCTCTTCCTCAAATATATGAATGAACTCATTGCCAATAATCTTGCGTTTGGTTTCGGGATCAGTAACGCCATCCAGCCGTCCAAGGAAACGCTCCTCAGCCTGAATATAAACGATGTTCATGTGCAGGTTGTTGCGGAATACTTCCAAGGCACGCTCGGCCTCCTGGCGGCGCAGCAACCCGTGGTTTACGAAGATGCAGGTTAGTTTATCACCGATGGCGCGGTGTATGAGTGTGGCGACCACCGAAGAGTCGACCCCGCCGGAGATAGCGCAAATGACTCGTCCCTCGCCTACCTGCTCGCGGATGCGCGTGATGCTGTCGGTGATGAAGTTGCTCATGGTCCAGTTGCCATGGCAGCTGCAGACATTGAAGACGAAGTTCTTGAGTATGGTTGTGCCATACTGTGTATGGGCAACTTCAGGATGGCACTGCAGTCCGAAGATCCGTTCGGCGGTATCACCCATGGCGGCTATGGGCGAGTTTTCGGTGTAGGCAAGCGACTTAAAGCCCGGCGGCATTTCCTCAACGCGGTCGCCGTGGCTCATCCACACCGGGGATGACTCCGGCAGTTCGCGGAATAGGGGCGAGCTTTGGTTGCTGAGGTGTAGCACCGAGTGCCCATATTCTTTAACGAGGCCTTCTGCTACGCGCCCGCCGAGTTGGCGTGCCAAGACTTGCATGCCATAACAAATGCCAAGCACAGGCAGACCTTTATCAAAGATATAGGCAGGTGCCGGGGGCGCGTCCTTGGCGTAAACGCTGGCTGGTCCTCCGGAAAGAATAAATCCCTTCGGATTGAGAGACGAGATTTTTTCCCAAGGCGTGTCGTGGGTGACGAGCTCACAGTAAACGTTGAGCTCGCGCACGCGGCGGGCGATAAGCATACTGTATTGCGAGCCGAAGTCAACGATGATGATAGCTTCACGTTCGGCACCGGATACGGCATCGCCGGCTGAGACCGCTTGCTGCCCGGCTTTCTCGCGGGCAATCTCAAGGTAGGTGCCGACTTCAATATCGCCGGATGTGGCAACGCGGTAACTGGTTTCTGGGGAAAGTTCGTGAGGATTTTTCATCTTTGTAGATTATCACTATGATATACTGGCGGTCAAGAAAAACGGAGAGGGTTTTAGATTGCAAAATGACCTTGCGGCGGAGCTTGCAAAAGCTGTTGCCATTTTGAAAAACGGCGGGGTGGTTGCTTTCCCTACCGATACCATCTATGGCTTGGGGGCGCTGGCGGACAACCCCGCTGCTGTCCGTCGTATATTTGAGGCAAAGGAACGCCCTTTGGGGCAGGCCTTGCCTCTTCTTGTAGCGGATATAACGCAGGCAACAATGGCTGCAAGCGTTGTTTCCGAGGCAGCCAGGTGTCTCATGGCGCATTTTTGGCCGGGTGCTCTTACCATTGTTCTCCCGCGCGCAGCTTGGGTGCCGGATGTGATTACGGCGGGCGGGCCGACTGTTGCGGTGCGCGTGCCGAATCACCCGCTGACACTGGCCTTGGTGAAAGCGGCAGGGGTGCCATTGGTTGGTACAAGTGCCAATCTCCACGGCTACCCGAATCCAGTTACGGCAGACGACGTCCGAGCCCAGCTTGGGAGCCGGGTGGATCTTGTCCTAGACGGCGGGCGCACGCCGGGAGGCGTTGAGTCCACCATTGTGGATATGAGTGTAAGTCCGCCCAAGATACTGCGGCAGGGTGCGATCAAGCGGGAGGAAATCGAGAAAGTCATACCGGTGCTGTAATTATTTGAAGTAAGGCAGAGCGTTCATTTGAGGGTTCGTCTGCTGTTGCCTGGGGCAGTAAAAGCCATGGGTATGATATTCCGACCGCCTCCAATCAAGACTTTTTTGTGTTAGGTGGCCTGATTCCCAATCTTGGTAGGCCACCATATGCCACCTCTGCTGGCATGGGGGGGGGATGGTGGCCGGGGTGTGCCCCTTCGGACTACTGGGCGCAATATCTCTGAAAAAGGCTGCCATAACGGGGGTGTCATTCATGTTTTTGTGCGTTAATTCGGTCAAATTTCCTTGACACTCCGCTGTACCTGTGTTATGGTAGGACATTCCACTAGCCCTAGTGGCTACTATCCGTCCTGCAGGGCGGATTTGTTATTAAAGGGAAGCAAGCCGTGAAAAGTGAATCCATCAAAAAAGGTATCGAGCGTGCCCCGCATCGTTCCCTTCTCCGCGCCTTGGGTGTAGGTACAGATGATGTCACCAAACCATTCGTTGGAGTTGTTAACAGCTTCACCGAGATTGTCCCGGGGCACATACATCTGCGCACTATCGCTGAGGCAGTGAAAGAAGGTATCCGCCATGGAGGCGGCGTGCCTTTCGAGTTCAACACCATTGCCGTTTGTGATGGTCTGGCTATGAACCACTCGGGAATGAATTATAGCCTAGCGAGTCGTGAACTTATTGCTGACACCGTCGAAGTCATGGCTCAAGCCCACCAGTTTGATGCTCTGGTCTTTATTCCAAACTGTGATAAGGTCGTCCCGGGCATGCTCATGGCTGCGGTCCGCTTAAACATCCCTGCCATATTTGTGAGCGGCGGTCCCATGCTCGCCGGCCGGTTAGAAACCAAAGATGGTGCGAAGAAGGTGGATCTGAGCTCTGTCTTTGAGGCGGTGGGAAAAGTACTCAAAAACCAAATGAGTGAAACCGAGCTAAATAATTTGGTTGAGGTAGCATGCCCGGGTTGCGGGAGCTGCGCCGGGATGTTTACTGCTAATACCATGAATTGTCTTACCGAGGCACTTGGGCTGGCGCTGCCTGGTAACGGTACAATCCCGGCGGTTGACCCGCGGCGTATCGCTTTAGCCCGGCAAGCAGGCACCCAGGTGCTGGAGCTTTTAGCGGGCAACGTTCGCCCCAGAGACATTCTCACGCGTAAAGCACTAGGGAATGCTATCGCCTTGGATGTAGCCCTCGGCGGCAGCACTAACTCTGTGCTCCACCTTGCTGCCATTGCGCGTGAGGCAGGAATAACCGGGGAGATATTGGGTGTCAATAAAATCAGCGACCGGGTTCCCACTTTGACCAAGATTCGCCCATCGGGCGACTATCACATTGAGGATTTAGACCTCGCCGGCGGCATTCCCGCTGTACTGAAAGAACTTTCTTCATATTTATATTTAGATGAGCTTACCGTTACCGGCCGTACCATGGG
The DNA here is from genome assembly GCA_964402105.1 of uncultured Dehalococcoidales bacterium. Lineage (GTDB taxonomy): Bacteria > Chloroflexota > Dehalococcoidia > Dehalococcoidales > UBA1222 > WRNP01. The sequence continues at coordinate 252 of CAYOAR010000104.1, read as the reverse complement.
TGAGAACATCGCCGGTGCGGAAACATTGGACCATGACGTCATCCGCACGGTAGACACCGCCCATTCCCCCGAGGGCGGGCTCGCCATCCTCTACGGTAATCTCGCTCCGGATGGGGCGGTGGTAAAGCGCTCCGCGGTCGTGCCTGACATGATGGCTTTTCGCGGTCCGGCCAGGGTCTTTGACTCAGAGGATGAGGCTACTCAGGCAATTATGGCAGGGGGGACTTATAGCGGGGGGGGTGGTGTTTTGCA
>CAYOAR010000103.1:0-2799 GCA_964402105.1 uncultured Dehalococcoidales bacterium | reverse complement strand
TATACGTTTTCATGTCGGCAGAAAGCGGCGGGCAGCGTTTCGCCGAGCAGCTTATATCAGCAGGTGTACAAGTCGGCTGGCCTACGCGACTCGTACCATTTGGGGCAGATGTGACCGCCACCGTCTTCGCCCTAGGTTTTGCCGCCCGGGCAGCCATGTCTTTCGGTAGAATTGAGCCCGGCGACTACCGTCGAAATCTTCTTTATAACAAAGACCGCATCTTTGCTTTTGTGCTGCCGCTCGGGTTTGTTTCCGACGAATGGTATGCCAATGCTGCAGGAGCCATCAGCTTTGGTTTCCCGGTGATTGCCGACACCCCTATCCCCGAAGTTCTGCCTACCGGCATCTGCACCTACGAGCATGTGGTCTCGAATGTTCCGCACGATAAAATCGTCGCTCGCGCCCTGGAAGTGAGGGGACTTAAAGTTGCGGTAACCGAGATTCCCATCCCCGTAGCTTACAGCCCCGCCCATGAGGGCGAGCGCGTCCGAGGCGATGATATCTACCTGGAAGCAGGCGGCGGACGCACGCCCATGGTTGAGTTGGTAATATCAAAAACCATGAATGAGGTTGAGGACGGGCAAGTGGAAGTCATCGGCCCAGAGATTACTGACGTTCCTGCCGGAGCGAAGCTGCCATTGGCTATTGTTGTTGAGGTAGCAGGGCGCCAGATGCAAGAGGACTATGAACCCATTCTGGAACGCCAAGTACATCACCTCCTAAACTATGCCCAAGGAATTATGCACATCGGCCAGCGTGACATCGCCTGGCTTAGGATAAGCAAACAAGCAGTGGCAAAGGGTTTTAAGCTTCGGCATTTAGGTATTATCCTGCACGCCAAATTGCACCAGGATTTTGGTCGTATCTTTGATAAACTACAAGTGAAAATATACAGCGACGAGATCAAAGTACAAGAGATATCGGCCCAAGCAAAGGCAGTCTACGCCCGGCGTGACAGCCGCATCGAGGGCATGACCGACGAGGGAAGCGACACCTACTATTCATGCACCCTGTGTCAGTCTTTTGCCCCAAATCATGTATGTATTATCTCGCCTGAACGCACCGGGCTCTGCGGATCATATAACTGGATGGACTGCAAGGCTGCCTATGACATCAACCCCGCCGGGCCAAACCAACCTGTGACTAAGGGACAAGTTGTCGATTCTCGTCTCGGTCAGTGGCAGGGGGTAAACGCTTTTCTCCTCAAAGCCTCGAGGGGTAAACTTACACACTATAACCTCTACAGCATTATCAACGATCCCACCACCGCCTGCGGCTGCATGGAGTGTATCGCCGCGATATTGCCGCTATGTAACGGATTTATGACCGTTAATCGGGAGTTTACGGGCATGACCCCAAGCGGTATGAAGTTCACCACCCTCGCTGGGACAATTGGGGGCGGCGTGAGCACGCCTGGCTTCGTAGGTCACGGTAAATATAACATCGTCCAGCGCAAATTCCTCGCAGCCGAGAGCGGCATTATGAGACTGGTCTGGATGCCCAAGATGCTCAAGGAAGAGATTCGCGAGCGTTTTACATTGCGAGCCGAGGAAATCGGGTTGCCTGATCTTCTTGAGCGCATCGCCGACGAGACCATCGGCACGACCGAGGAGGAAATCGTCCCATTTTTAACGGAAAGACGTCACCCGGCCATTGCCATGGAACCGATTATGTAAATAACATGCGTCCGAGCGAGATGCATGTCCGTGCTTTAGGGTTTTCTGCCATTAGCACTCTCGAGTTTTTAAAATGACGGTTTTTCAAACAATGAAGATTAACACTGCATTATCATCAATACTATGTGCCACTATTGTCAGTATGTGTTTTGTGGGCACTATTAACGTATCAGCATACACTCCCCCGCAAATGCGGCCGTATAAAATCATGCTCGATGGCGGAAACAGAGTTTTTTGCATGACGCCAGCAGGTGAAGAGAACGATGAGTACCCAAGGTCAGGGCTGTATTACAACACAGATCCTCCAGTAAATATTTATTATGTGAGTGGCTATTTCTATCATTCTCCTGATAGTGCACAATCCTTCATCATGTTATCAGATGACGGCACCTTTTTTGTTCATTTCCCATCATATGTATTTAATCTCGATAGCGAAGCTATAGGTTTTTATAAAAACGGTTCGTTGATGAAAAGCTACAGCGCAAGGGTTTTGCTCGGGGACACCATTACCCCCACCATTTCGACGGTACCTGTTTCTTGGGAAAACCAGCACAAAAGAGACTTTAACACCAAAAAAAATGTTCTGTCTGTAACAACGAGCGCGGCTCAAGTTTATCATTTTGACGTCACCACCGGAGCTCTCCTCAGTGAAACCGAACTGGAAGACACTTTATCGAGGCCGGACGTTACCTCACCCGGGCAATACGTGCCGCCAACTTTTGCTTCACCGATTAATCCCGAACCAGTTGACCTGCCTTTGGCGATGATTGTCTTGGTTACATGCGGCAGCTTACTCGTGATCACAATCTTGGGCTATGTAATTGCTGTGCGTAAGAGAAATAATATTCAAACTAAGGTTGATCTTGATAACGACGAGAGGAAGTAGCTAAACCCAATGAACACTATTAACGAGTATTTATCACAAATCCAACCTCTTAATCGCAACGCGATGGATAAAGCCCAGGCAAGGCTGGATAGCTTGGTAAAACCGCCTGGCAGCTTGGGCAAACTGGAGAACATTGCCATTACGCTTGCCGGCATCAGCGGCGATATGTTCTACGACACCAGCAAGCGATGCGTGATTATCATGTCATCGGATAACGGGGTTGTCGAAGAAGGAGTC
>CAYOAR010000102.1:0-4156 GCA_964402105.1 uncultured Dehalococcoidales bacterium | reverse complement strand
ATTGATACACCGGGGCATGTTGACTTCTCGTATGAGGTGTCGCGCACTCTCGCTGCCTGCGAAGGAGCAGTGCTGGTGGTTGATGCTACGCAAGGCATCCAGGCCCAGACACTAGCTAATGTTTATCTGGCTATGGAGCATAATTTAGAGATTATCCCTGCCCTAAACAAAGTAGATCTTCCCGGGGCTGAGCCGGATAGAGTATTGGCTGAGATAGATAGTGTATTAGGCTACGGGGGAGATTCAGTGCTTCAGATCTCCGCTAAGACCGGGCTCGGCGTGCCTGAACTCATAGAGGCAATCGTTGCTCGTATACCTCATCCCCAGAGTAGTCCGGAGCTCCCCTTGCGTGCTCTCATTTTTGATTCTCATTACGACAGATATCGCGGAGTTATCGCCTATTTACGCATCATAGACGGAGCGATAAGACGTGGTGACCGCCTGAGGCTTATGGCAACAGGTACCGAACTTGAGGTGCTAGAAGCGGGTTACTTCAATCCAAAGGAGTGTCCTGTCGACGAACTCCGAACGGGTGAGGTGGGATATATTGCCACTGGTCTTAAGCAGGTTGGAGACTGCCCCGTGGGTGATACCGTAACCTCAAGTACGAATCCCGCCGAGGCGGCTCTGTCTGGTTACCGCCCTGCCAAACCCATGGTATTCGCCGGAATATATCCCACACAAGTCAACGACTACCAGGACCTTCGTGAAGCCATGGAGAAACTCAAGCTCAATGACGCCTCGCTTACCTATGAACCAGAGAATAGCCCTCTCATGGGCTATGGCTTTCGCTGCGGTTTTTTGGGTCTTTTACACATGGATATAGTATATGAGCGCCTGGAGCGCGAATTCGGGCTCTCACTCGTCGTAACCGCCCCCGGGGTTAAATATATTGTTACTAAAATCGGTGGTGAACAGGTAATCGTAATCAATCCGTCTGAACTTCCCGAGCCAAGCGACATTGCCGTAATGGAAGAGCCATGGGTGAAGGCCAGCATAATCTCCCCTGCTACTTTCATCGGCCCCATCATGGAGCTGGTGCGTGCAAGCGGCGGGAGTCACCGCAACACCCATTTCTTGGGCACGACGGCTGGCACAGAAGGGGCGCAGCGAGTGCAGCTTGATTACGATATGCCACTCCGCACCATTCTTACTACCTTTTACGACCAACTAAAAAGTCGCTCGCGCGGCTTTGCCTCGCTTGACTACGAATTCGACGGCTACCGCGAAACTCGCTTGGTAAAGGTAGACGTACTCGTAAACGAAGAGATAGTTGATGCCTTCAGCCGCATCGTGCCGCCGACAGAGGTGCAAGCAGTCGGCCGGTCACTAGTGCAAAAACTTAAAGAGGTTATTCCGCGCCAGCTTTTCGCCGTGCCTATCCAAGCTGCTGTCGGCGGCCGTATCGTAGCACGCACGGATATCGCTGCCAAGCGTAAAGATGTTCTGGCTAAATGCTATGGCGGCGACATCACGCGCAAGCGTAAATTGCTGGAAAAACAAAAAGAAGGCAAGAAGAAGATGAAGAACATCGGGCGGGTTGAGGTGCCCAAAGAAGCATTCTTCAGTCTTCTTAAAACTGATTTTTAGACCCATTATTGTCCAATAGCAATTGAAGCACACCATATTACGCAAATATTGCAGATTCATCCTGCAAGTTCGTTCGGAGGCGCGCATATGTTACACAAATATTTCGGGAGATGCTTTCTCTGTGTGCTGCTTGTTATTACGGCAATAAATGGGTCACTCGCATGTACGCTGAGATGCCCAGAGAGCAAAACTCCGGACACCACAATCAGTGAAGCGCCGATAGGAAGGCCGGTTCCTTCTGAACTTGGCGAAAACGAGGTATATTGCACTGACATTGATGAGCTTGTGCGTGCCATTGGTAATCCGATTATAGACACTTTATACATCGCTAAAGGGGAATACCAGCTAGTTAACGCCATCACTATCGATCGCGCCCTTGACCTTTACGGGCCAGAAGATGCGATAGTCACAATCAAATCTGCTGCTGGAGCTCGTCATTTCGTTATTACCGGTTCCAAGGTCGAGCTTATATTTGGCGGGGTATTGCTTGACGGCGGTATGCCCAAATCCAGCGGGGGAATGTATCCAGAAAATAGCCCAACCGGTGGAATAGAAATCACCTATGAAGGTGTAGGCCAATACACAATTATTGGGGCAATTATAAATAGTTGTTACAGTACTCAGGGCGGCGGCATGTACATCTCTGAGCGGCATATTGTAAATTTACATTTCTGCACTGTATCAAACAACACAGCCAGTTTTGGAGGCGGAATATACAACAACGGCACGCTTACGGCAAGAGACATCATAATTTCCGGCAACGAAGCGCATATCGGGGGCGGCGGGATTTGGAACAGCGAGAGCGGCATATTTTCTTTGGCCAGCGGCGAGATATCGGGCAACATAGGCAACTCTATCAATGTTCACTATGATATGTTTGGTTCTCCCTATTTCAAGGGTGGTGCCGGCGGAGTTTATAATTTCGGTGTATTTAACCTGATCAGCGGCAAGATATCGAACAATACAACGCCTATGAGCGGTGGCGGCGTGTACAACGACGGCGCGTTTATTATGACCAGTGGTGAGATATTGGGAAACGTTGCTAGGCATGGCGGAGGAGTTGCCAATTCCTACGGCACGTTTACTATGGATAACGGTATAATATCCGGCAATGAAGCCTCTGTTCGTATACCATCTAACGGCGAGGGCAACGGCGGAGGAGTGAGTGCCGGTACAGCTTTTATAATGAACGGCGGAGAGATCTCTGGGAATAAGGCTGCCACCAATGGCGGTGGGGTATACGCCGGCAACTTTGTCATGAATGGCGGCATAATCGCTAATAACGAGGCTAGAGAAGGCGGAGGGGTGTGCGCAAGATTTGATCGTTCTTCAATTGTTATGAACGCCGGTGTCATTCGTAATAATCGAGCCGTTGGCGTCGAGGCTTGGGACGGAAGCGGCGGCGGTGTTTATAACGACGGCAGTTTTATCATGAATGGCGGCGAGATTACAGGCAATGAATCGATTTTCAGCGGCTTATTTATTACCGAAGGTGTTTGGTATGTTGGGGGTGGGGGATTGCGTAACATCGGTACTTTCGAATTCAAAGACGGAATAATTTCGAACAACAAGTCAATCAACGGCCACGGCGGCGGGATCAATAATGGTGGGGCTTGGTCATGCACCAGTGGCCTAATCACTGGCAATGAGGCTGCCATTGGAGGCGGGGTTTATAACACAGGCAATATCGACTTATTAGGAGGCTCGATCACCCATAATATTGCCAACAACCATGTAGGTGGAGTATATAACAATGGCGGCCGGCTTTCGATAACGAAAGCCAAGATTTCTGGCAATACAGCCCCAGAAATAGTATCGTGCCTGTCTGTGATGTTTGTGATAATGGATGCACCTCCCGCCGGAGGCGCAAACACCACTCACGCATGGGTAACTGTGTGCGGGGTTGGAACGGCGCTATCTCTAGGTGACAAAATGCCTCCTGACCCTGTCCGCAAGGGATACACTTTCGTCGGCTGGAAAATATCATCGAACAACACCGACTCAATATTTACATCAATGACAGTTATTAATGGCTTTATTATAGTCGAAGCAATGTGGGTTGCTGATAAATGATAATAAAATCGAAGACCATTGTGCTTTATCATTTATTGGGGGAGAATCATAGCCCACGCTAAACCTGAGTCCACTTCATAAAGGCTTGATATGACAAAAAGCCGGCACAATTATATTATGCAGATGCGTACTGTCAGTAAATTGCTGACGATTGCTCTGTTTTGGGTAATTTCGATTTCAATAATACCTCTTGCCTGTGCACCGAGCAGCTGCGCAATCAATCCTCCTGACATACCAGATAGCGGGGCACCACCTGGCAAACCAGTGCCTCCCATACTTGGTGAAAATGAAAGGTATTGCAAAGATGTTAATGGGTTAATAGACATCGTCAATTCCACAGGTGTTGACACAGTGGACCCCTCTAAATAGCCTGCCTGATTTAGTATCAAAACAAAGCTAAATGAGGTATAATCAGGCATGAAGACATTCTTTGATGAAGCTAATCGCCTAGACCGCCTAACCGAACTGGGTGACCCCCTGATAAATCTGTCTC
>CAYOAR010000101.1:0-16534 GCA_964402105.1 uncultured Dehalococcoidales bacterium | reverse complement strand
TCCGGCGATACAGAGAATAAGGGCGCTTATGCCGAACATGATAAAAGGCCGCCGTCTTCCCCAAATAGTATGGGTGCGGTCTGAAAGCGCACCGGCTATTGGTTGGTAGAGTACAGCGATAAAGAGACCGGCGAAAGTCATTACACCAAGATATGTATTCTTTTCGGCTTCGCCGACAAAATCCAAAATACGCACCGGCAGAATGATACTGTGCAGACTTTGCGAGAGGGCGGCAAGGGCAAAGAAGAGGATGTTGACTTTGAAATAGTCCGGCCAGCGAAAGGCTCTTTGTTTTAATGTCACCCCAAAAGCATAACAGGGGAGCCAAGTGCGGGGCAAACCCCAGGGAACAGGTCTTGTCAGGGTTTATTTCGAGTGATATTATAACTGTACTACAACAGTATAACAGTGCCACGGTACTAAAGGGGGGTGCCATGGGATTCCAAGAGAATATTCCCATGTATAGACAAATTGCGACTGACATCAAGGAGCAAATTATCTCAGGGAAGATTAGCGGCGGCGAGAAAGTAAAATCGGTGCGCGAGTACTCCATATATTACGCAGTAAACGCTCTCACCGTTCAGAGGGCGATGCAACTTTTGGAAATGGAGGGAATTATTGAAACAAAAAGAGGGATTGGCAGCTTTGTTGCTCATGGTATCCGCCAAGATCTGGAAAAACGGATGGCGAAGCAGCAGGTAACTGAGTTTACCAGTCGAATGAAAAGCATGGGGATAACGAACGAAGGTATTTTGGCTGCAGTTAAGGAGGCTTTGGCAAATGGATGACTTCATTACCATAAGGAACTTATCCAAAAGATACGGGCGGAAAGAGGTGGTTTAATGCCTCGTACAGTATACGACATACCTACAACGCTTACCGATTCAGAGGTCTGGGCTATCATTTCAAAGTTTTTGCTCGAAAACAGATTCAACAAAACGACGTTCTTCGGGGAGGAACTTTATGAACTGGAGCTGAAAAAACATTTGCTGGTGCGGTTATTAAGCCTAAGACCCCGTCCGCCTCAAGCGTATCGCGTTAAAATTTCCATTGGCAACGGCATACTGCACCTGGAATTTTATCGCTATTATAGCGGTTGGGAATTTAAACCCGGCGATATGTTAGATGCTTATGGACGAGAGTTATTGCAGAAACTCCAACCATTACTCGCGCAGATTGCATCTAATCAGCCAGGTAGCGGCTTTTTTGCGGAAACGCTACAACAAGCCCCAGTTCACCAGCAACTCATGGAGAGACAGGACTCTATAGCGCCACAGAAACAAAAAGAGCATAAAAAGAGAAATGGCTTTGCCGTCGCTTCTATGATATTGGGTATACTGGCTATTCTCGTAATACCTCTCATAGCTCTGAGCATAGTGATTGGGATTGTTGGCCTCGCCTTGGGTTTGGTGAGCCTATCGAAGAAAAGAGCGGGCAGAGGGATGGCTGCCGCGGGAGTTGTGCTGAGCATTCTCGGCATCGGCTTGGAAATTTTGTTTATTCTGTATCTTTATTCTATTCGCTAAACTGACAGCCGATATTAAGCAGAGCATTGTAAGGTGTTGACATATATGCTATAACTGTTATAATAGATATATAGCAAATGTCATACAAAGGAGGGCGTATTGATTATTGAAATTAATACACTAAGCTCAGAGCCCCTATATGAGCAGTTGCGTGATCAAATAGTGTTGGGTATAGCAGCAAGGAAACTTATTCCCAATGAAGCATTGCCATCGGTGCGTAGGCTTGCCGCTGATCTTGGCATTAATTTCCATACTGTCAATAAGGCCTATGCCATGCTTGTCGAGGAAGGCTATATTGTCATGGATAGGCGCAAGGGAGCGGTTGTTGCACAGACAATAGCCGGCGGCGAGGAGTTTTTGGCAACGCTTTCCCGCCGACTTTTACTCCACGCCGCAGAAGCTGTTTGCCATGATATGAACGAGAGTGAATTTGCGGCTCTTTGTGCCAGATGCTACCAAAATGCTAAAGGAAGCATAAAGAACGGAGGGGCGTCATGACGGAATCAAACGCTGTCCTATTTATCATCAATTTGGCTGTTGCGATTTTGTGCGGCGGGCTACTTTTAATTATCCCATTTTTAACTAGGAAATCATACTTATTCGGGGTAAAAATTCCGCTTGAAGAGCATGACTGTCCTGAAGCAAAAAGCATGAAAAAACGCTATATGTTGGTTTGTGTAGCTGGAACAATGGTCATACTTGCCCTTTATGCGGCTCAATATATGGTCTTTCCCAATATAACACTTATTGCCGCGATGTATTTCCCCCTTTTGTTTGTTGCGGTGCAAATGGCGTCGTATATTCCGAATTGGAAGAAAGCCTTGGTTCTGAAAAAAGAGCGCGGATGGAAAGTTTCGGGGTCGGTTTTTGCCGAGACAAAAACATCTCATTCGCGCGGCAATCTTTCGGAACTACCATGGCTGTGGTACGTAATAAGCCTTGTGTTGATTGTTGTTAGCGTGGTTGTTGTGCTCGGCAAGTATCCATCGCTTCCGGATAGAATCCCTACTCATTGGGACGCAAGCATGCAGCCTGACGGGTGGTCGGACAAAACCATATTGGGTGTAATGATGCTGCCGCTGGTCAATCTGGGAATGTTGGCTCTTATGTGGGTAGTGGGCATTTGGTTCGTTAAAGCAAAGTTGCAGATTGACCCGCAAGATCCAGCGTTGTCTTTCACCCAACACCGCATATACCGCAGGCGCATGGGGCATAGCATAGGGTTCATGGCGCTAGCTCTTGTTGTGATGTTTGTGCTGCTGGGATTTATGTCCATTTGGCCGGATTTCAAAATTCCGTTTTGGCTTGTACTTGCCTTGCCGCTGGTTCCGACTGTCTTCTTAGTGCTAGTGTCGGTTCGGTCAGGCCAAGGGGGTTGCAGAATCAAGCCCGATATGATAATTGAAGATGCCGTTGCCTTGCAGGGTCAAAAAGTAGTGCTCGCCGACTCTCATGGACGAAGTGACGATAGGCATTGGGCACTTGGTATGTTTTACCATAATCCTGATGACCCGGCCAGTATCGTCGAAGATAGATTTGGCAATAACTTAGGCTTTAATTATTCTCGCTTGCCTGTAAAAGTCGGAGTAATATCGGCAGGTTTAGCGTTTGTTGTCGGGTATACTTGGTTTACCATTTGGTTGTGCTCGACATTATGAAATAACATGGCGGTAGTGTGTAGGCCGCGGCGTACTTAAGACGACAGAGTACGCCGCGGATAGGCCTAGCGTAATGCAACGGTCTTGCTGAAACAGCCTACACCCATTGATGAGGTTAAGCGGTGAGCTTATGGCCAGATGGTTGCCGTAAGCCCCATGCCCTCGTCCAACCCCAGCATCACGTTCATGTTTTGAACGGCCTGTCCGGCTGCCCCCTTTACTAGGTTGTCTAGGGCACTCACGGCGATGATGGTGCCAGTGCGCGGATCAAGACTCGGATAGACTAAGCACATATTACTGCCCCAAGTGTGTTTGGTCTGCGGCGGGGCAGATGTAACTCGCACAAAAGGTTCGTTTTTATAGAACTCGGCATAGATCCGCCTAAGTTCAGCAGGTTCAATTTGACGAGAGAGCGTGGCATAGGCGGTGGTCAAAATGCCGCGTGTCATAGGAATGAGATGGGGCACAAAGGTTACCTCGGCTGAGCTCCCGCCAAGCTTGCTAAGTTCTTGCGATATCTCCGGCAGATGGCGGTGACCATCTAGGGCGTAGGCTGTAACGTTTTCATTGGCTTCGGCGAAATGGGTGCCAAGACTTAGGCTGCGTCCTGCGCCGGATACCCCGGACTTGGAGTCTACAATGAAGCGATTGCTCACCAACCCCGCTTTGATGGCCGGGGCGAGTGCCAGAATGGCTCCGGTAGGGTAGCAGCCGGGGTTGGCAATCAATTGAGCTGAGGCAATTTTAGATCGGTAGAACTCGGTGAGGCCGAAAGCCGCCTCTCCCAAGAGATCCGGTGCGGGATGGCTAAAGCCGTACCAAGTTGGATATAGAGCCGGGTCGTTTAGGCGGAAGTCTGCGGAAAGGTCAATAACCCTGACCTCTTTTCTAAGCAGAGGGATAACCTCGGCGGCGCTTTCCTTGTGGGGGAGGGCGGAGAAAGCGATGTCGACTTCGCCGAGCTCGCTGCCAATCGCAAGTTCAATCTCCAAGTGAGGAAATACCTCGCCCAGCTTTTTGCCGGCGGCGCTTCGCCCGCTCACCGACGTGAGCGTAACACCTGGATGCCGGGAAAGAATGCGTGCCAACTCGACCCCGGCATAGCCGGTTACGTTGATAATTCCGACTCTGGTCTTAGACATAAGACACCTCAGATTTTATTAGCATTTGCCAAACTCGTGAAAACAACAGGAAAGGGCAGCTGGTTTTTTTACGAGAATAGGTTGTTTTTGGCGTTGCTATTCTACCACAGTTTGCCACGATACGGTTTATATGGTAGCATTTACTTTTCCCCAAAACTGCGAAGGGGGTGTACGCTTTGTTTCCAAAAATTTATCTAGTCGACGTTACCAATAGGGATGGCGTCCAAACGGCGCACCTGGGTCTTACCAAGCTGGAAAAGACCATGATTAACATCATGCTTGATGAGATGGGTGTCCATCAGTCTGAGTTTGGATTCCCAACCACTCGGCACGAGTCGCGCTATCTACGCGCCAATCTGGAGCTCCAACGGATGGGGGTGATGCCCAATATCCGTCTGGCAGGCTGGGTGCGGGCCATTGCGGAAGACGTAGAGCTTGCCTTTAAGATGGTGCCCAACATTAAAAGCCTCAACCTGTCTATTTCCACTTCTGAGCAGATGATTCAGGGCAAGTGGCAGGGACGTAAAACATTTGATGACATAATCGGCGATATGACGCAGGCGGCAGATGTTGCCAAGAAACTTGGCTGTGAGAGCATCGGTGTTAACGCGGAAGATGCTTCGCGCACCGATCTGGATCGCCTCGTCCGCTTTGGACAGGCCGCTAAGGCTCATGGTGCGGTGCGGCTGCGCTACTGCGATACCCTTGGTTATGATAATCCGTTCACAATCTATGAAACTGTTAAACTCTTAGCCGAGCGGGTGGGGATGCCCATTGAAGTTCATTGCCATGGGGATCTCGGTATGGCGGTGGCAACCTCCATTGCCGGGGCAAAAGGTGCAATCGATGGAGGGCAGGATGCCTATATCAACACCACCATCAATGGCATCGGCGAGCGAGCCGGCAATGCTGACCTCGTATCCTGTGTTTTGGCTATTACCAAATCAAAGAATTTCGGCGAGAAATATCGCCTTGGCGGTGATATCAAGCTCCACAAGGCATGGGAGATTGCCAAGTTTGTAGAGTACGCCTTTGGCGTTCCCATTCCCATCAACCAACCGGGGGTAGGCGCGAACTGTTTTGCTCATGCCTCCGGCATACATGCCGACGGCGTCCTTAAAGACCCGCAGAACTATGAGTTGTATGGATACGAAGAGCTTGGGCGCGGTGAGCCGACGTTCGTGGAAACGGGACGCGAGATCTGCGCCGGCGAGTACTCCGGCATCTCTGGCTTCCGCCATGTCATGGGCAAGATGTCGGTGGAGTTGCCTGCGGCTAAGGATAAGGCCAACGAGATCTTAGAACTGGTGCGTTATGCCAATGTTCAGGCGCATAAACCGTTGGTGGAAGAGGAGCTCAGGTTTATCTGCCAATACCCTGCCATAGCCAAAGAGCTTCTTACCATGATACCTTTGGAATAGGATTTTTCAGGGACGTTAAGCCGCCGCTCTCTTTAGGGTGGCGGCTTTTTTGTTTAGTGCGCTTATTGCCGAGGCTGCCTTGCTGCTCGGGCTAAAGTATTTCAGGCAGGCAGGCTCGTGTGTTATAATGGAGTGTCTACGTGGGGCTGTAGCTCAGCTGGGAGAGCATTGCGTTCGCATCGCAGGGGTCAGGGGTTCGAATCCCCTCAGCTCCACCAAATGGATCTTAGGCGAACACCCATTATTTTCCGTGACGATTTCGTTGCAACGATTCGTTCCTCAAGGCCTTTGTGATGTTTATGGCTGGAGTAGAATCTAGTGGTGCTGGCTAGATTTGCGCGATACATGCTTTAGTGGATAGCCAAGTTTGCCCAGCGCACCCAGTGTACATCAAAAAGTCCGTGCAATATAATGACAGTGCACATATAATTTGTTATATTGGATGTAATAACGGCGGAGAGGTAACTACAATGGCCGACACCACCAATTTAAGCATTCGTATGGATAAGGCGCTTAAGGAACAAGCAGACAGGCTTTTCTCTGAGCTTGGTATGAATATGACAACGGCTTTGAATATCTTTGTGCGCCAATCGGTGCGACAAGGAAAAATCCCATTTGAAATATCACTGAATGTTCCCAATGCGGGTACGATTGCTGCGATGGAAGAAGCGGAGAGGATTGCTCGCGATCCGAGTGTGAAAGGTTATACAAATCTTGATGGACTATTTAAGACACTGAAAGCATGAAATATGCCGTTAAGCCTACCAGCCGGTTTCTCAGGGACTACAAGTTGATGGGGAGGCGCAATCTGAACATCTCCCTGCTCGATAATATTATCGTGAAACTGGCACAAGGGGGTTTCGCTCACCGAAAACAACCGTAATTATGGATTAACCGGAAAGTAGGCCGGGTAAAGAGAGTGTCGAATACAGCCTAGCTGGCTTCTTATTTATCGCATTGATGATGTTCTCATTCTTGCTCTAACCTGAACGGGGGCACACAGTAATTTAGCTACCGAGTTACTCTGCAATCACCTTTGAATTACTAATGCGGAGGCCTATTTCGGACGAGGGGTGCAAAACGTGGTGGCTCGTTTTATATGCTATGTGTTCGTTAGTAATACCTAGCTTCTCTTCTCATCGGTGAGGACGGTTTCGACGACATAATGACTTGTCGTTACGAGTAGGCGAAGTAGGTGCCGCAAGTGTGCGCAGATTCCATCCCACAAATACCACCGGCCTAACAGTCTTCAAGGCGTTGCTGTTTTCTTTACTCCCCTAGTTTTATATTTCTTGGCGGGAATATTTTTAAGAAATAAGCTTCGCAAATCTGAAACACTTCCATCGAAAATATCCGCTTTTCTTACAATCAACGCATGGCTTTTCGAGGTGAATAAATAAAACACGTTTTTTGTTTCGTAAACACGAAATAACGCGTGGTAATTCATTTTTGTTTGGGACGCTACATGAGGGAGGGCTGAATCAATCATAATTTCATTATTTAAAAATTCGAAAGTGTTCACTCCGCCTATGATCCCCCGGCTTGTTTTTACCATCAGTATCGGAGCAATAAAAAGCACGAATGGAACAAAGAGGATGAGCACAATAGCAGGAATAGCCACAAAGGCAGATGCTTCCCCCTTCAGTACCGGGGGAAAAAAATTTAACGCTGTGTATAAAATCATAAACAATTCGATAATAATATATGGAATAAGCCTGCTTATAGGATTATAAAAGCTGAACCTAACAAAACTTACGACCAGTTCTTTTGTGTATTCCGTACGCGCTTTGATTCTCAATGGATCCCCCTTGTTAACATTGTTCTGGTATTGCTCTACTATGAATCCCATTTGAAGTGATATTCCAACTAAACTAGGTACCCCTTCATATGCTTTCTACTTTGGTGGTTATGAAGCTACACAATACAATGACCTGTTGAATGGTAGCTCGCGGATGTTTCAAGTTCAAGTCGACTCATCGGCGTTTATGTTATTCATGCAACAATCGTTCTTTTTTCAGCTTTTGTTTCGCCAACAGGATTCGGAAGAATCCATATATCATCAAAATCGCAACGACTCCGCAGAGCAAAGCGATAATAAAGCCAGAGTCTCCAGAAAAGTATCGTATAGACCAAGACACTGCATTAAATAAGTTTGCTGCCCCGAGGATGCCCGGTATCCACAACATTCGATTGAGATGCCTAATGCGCGAATCAATATCAGAAAACAGATTAAATCGCGCGCCTTCCGCCTTCTTGCGGAAATATACCCAGCGGCTAAGAGTTGCGATATGCTCAGCCCCCGTTTCTTCCAAAAAGCGGATGTAGCGCTGGCTTTCTGGGTGGCTCGGGAAATCTTTCAGCATTTCCAACCGAATAGTGTACTCACCGGGAGAGCTCTCCTCAAAAGTATATTGCGCAAGGCCAACGCCAGCCAGGGCCAGTCCTTTTGAGGCCATTTCATTAAGCCATTTTTCTTCCTTTTCAAATTCCCATAGCCAAAACCATTTAAAGATTGTTCTTCTCATACTATATTACCCTCTACGATAACAGTCCCATTTGATACAAGTTCTTTTAGCCTCAATAATTCGTTATTAGCGACAGTCTTCCCGGCTTCAGTAATCACATATTCTTTTTTTCGGCTGTTCGACTCACCCGGGATAGCTTTAATCCAACCCTTTTCAACCATTGAACTGATAGCCCCATATAGCGTTCCGGCAGCAAGCCGTACCCGCCCGCTCGACATAGCCTCCACTTTTTGCATGATCCCATAGCCGTGAAGCGGAGAGTAGAGCGACAAGAGAACATAGTAAACAGCCTCTGTAAGGGCAATATTTTCCATTGACTCTGTATACCGCCTTTAGTTATAACGTATTGTGTTATAACGACACACGATATATTATAACGGTGGGCGATGTAGTTGTCAATAGCGCGTACTTTGTTGTTTGAAGAGTACGTCTTTTTGGTGTACGAGGGCCCTGGATTATTCGGCAAGGAGTTTGCTGCCATGACATTAGCGCCATGCGGAATCACGTGCGATAAGTGTCACAATACGGAACAATGCGGCAATATCCTTGATTATACTTTTCTTTGAGTTTATACTTTATTTGTTCTCGGCCAAATACGACTAAGGCGAAAACCATGAATGAACAATCCCGCGGTATAGAGATCGTTAAGCAGCAGGGGCAGGGTGGTGTTTCAATTACGGTAGGCGGCGAAAGCGTCTCGACGCAAGGCAAACCTTTTGATGTTCAGCTTAGCAAGCAGCAGGCATTTGTATATTTGGTAATCGACTGCTCCGGTAGCATGAGCGGAAATAAACTTGAACAGGCTAAACAGGGCATTTTGG
Source organism: uncultured Dehalococcoidales bacterium (assembly GCA_964402105.1). Taxonomy (GTDB): domain Bacteria; phylum Chloroflexota; class Dehalococcoidia; order Dehalococcoidales; family UBA1222; genus WRNP01. The sequence continues at coordinate 7,441 of CAYOAR010000101.1, read as the reverse complement.
ACTTTGCTGCCGATGCCCTTAAAAATGAATACCGTGTGGGACTTATTGGTTTTGACACCGAGCCCAAGCTTATCTGTGAGCCGGTGGGCGATATCCAGGTTCTGACCCCGGGTGTTAAAGCCCTGCGCGTTGGGGGCAGCACCAACATGGCTAAAGCTGTGACCATGGCGCACGGCAAGCTGAAAGGGCTTGAAGGAGCGCGCGTGGTTGTAATAGCCACCGATGGCCAGCCGGACAATGCCCTGGCGGCCCTTAAAGCGGCGCGGGCAGCTAAGGACGACGGCATTGATTTCATTGCTATCGGTACCGATGATGCCAACCAGAACTTTTTGGGGAAACTTGCCACGCGGCAGGATTTGGCAACAAAAGTATCAAGCGAGGTATTCGCCCAGGCGATTGCCTCAGCCTCACATCTGCTACCATCACCCCGGGGACTTGTCAAAAGGCAGTAGCGTATAATGAATTGGGAAGAGGCCTGCCGCATCTTGGGGGTTTCTGAGGAGGCTACCCCAGCCGAAATCAAAGAGCAATACTTATATAAGGCGCAGCTCCTGCATCCCGATAAGACCATCAACACCCCGGATAAAGTCAGGCAAAAGGCCGAAGAAGAGTTGGCTCAGACCAACGAGTCCTATAAATTCCTCTCCGATTTCAAGAACGATCCGCGCAATCCTCCCAAACTAGAGATTGCACCCTTGGCCGTCCGTTTTACCGAAGTGGCTTTGAACCAAAAAAAGAGCACCACCATTGAGGTCAAAAGCGCGGGCGGACCGTTTACAAACTGCTGGATTGACAACTCTCCTGCCCCATGGCTTGCAGTCACCGGTGTCAAAGCAGCAACCAGCGAAGCGTTGCCCTTACTGGTTACCATTGAGGCAAGCGGCTTGCCGGGCATTATCCAGACAGAGCGTTGCCAGATTCTTGTTAAACTCAGGAACGAGAAAACGGGGCTTGAGGATGTGGGGGCAATCAACGTTGAGATAGTCCCTGCGTTTTTGGCTGCCAAGCTTAAGGTTAAAAAACGCAAGATTAAGTTTGAGAACGTGCCGCTGGGTACGATAAGAAGCTATGTACTTGAAATCGGAAACGCAGGCCCTGATATTTTGCATGGTTACGTCGTGACTAATTCCCCATGGCTGTCTGCCTCTCAGAGCGAAATAATCCTGCCGAAAAGAGCTGTCGGCCGCTGCACCTTAAACGTTGATACCGAGAATCTTCCCCCGGGGTTTCGTGAAATTGGTTATGTGAACATATATACCAATGGGGGCGAGGCTGCCGTCCCCATTGAAATCGCAGTTGCCAAAATACTCCAAAGCCGTCCTGTGCCTGCAAATTATGGCAGTCAAGGGCGGGGGAGGGCTTATGGCGGGATGCAAGCCGCAGCTCCCGCACCGCGGCCAGTTGGGAGTGGGGGCGGGAGTTTCTGGTTATTAAGATTTGTTTTAATATTCGTGGTTACCTTTGGTTTGGGCTTGGTGTGTATTATCTTTTTCACTGGTAACAGACCGGACGGTCCGGATATACCAAGCATTGTGGGGTGGGGGGCAATCACTCTTGTTGCCTCAATGCTGATAGCTACGATTCGTAAATAAAGGCATTAAGCCACAGGTTTGGGCTTCCGCGCAGTAAACAATAGACAAACCTCATCTATAGCGTTGTTTGTTGCCTTTTCAGGCACCTTGGGGAACCCAATGGCACCTTGTTACTGAACTGCTTGGGAAAAGCCGTACTTGGCAAAGATAGTCATAGCCTGCTCGGAGGCTAGAAAATTGATGTATTCTTGAGCCTCAGCTTGGTTTCGGCTGTTCTTCGTCACTGCTGCGGGGTAAACGATCTTGGCATTGATGGCATCCGGGGCGCTGGCAACCACCTTAACCTTATCTGAAATGAGAGCATCGGTAGCATAGATAACCCCGGCGCTCACACTGCCTGACTCAACGTGGGCAAGCACCCCCCTAACATCCGCCCCCAGCAAATATTTTGACTGCACCTGGGTCGTGATGCCAAGTAGGTCAAATGCCTGCTTGGCGTATGCGCCAGCCGGTACGGAACCAGGATCGCCGATAGAAATCATTGATACCTTGGGGAGGGCGAGATCGGTAAAACTGGTGAGGCCCAAGGTGCTGTTACTGGGCACGATAAGGACGAGCTTATTACTCAGGATGTCGCGCCGCGTACCATCTATTAACCACCCTTTGTTCTGCAAATTATCCATCTGGGCTGTAGCGGCAGAGAAAAAGACATCGCAGGCACCGCCGTGTTCAATCTGGATCTGCAGCGTGCTGGAGCCGGCGAAATTGGGCACGATGGTAACCCACGGCCGCATACTGGTGTAGGCGGCGTTGATTTCTGTTATGGCGTTGGTAAGACTGGCAGCGGCGAGTACATTCAGCTTAACCGATGCGGTTGGGTTGGCGGATCCGTCGTGGCAGGCAGGAAGCAGAGTCAGAATGACAGCAAGTATAGTAAGTGGCAATCGGAGTTGTTTCTTCAAAATAATGTTCCAATTGTTAGACCTCAAATTGGCGGAACCAAGCGTTATCAACTTCATATACGGTTTCTGCTCCAATCCCAGCCCACCAAAGATGGCACCATGAATCTATGTTGCCTCATTAGCACAAGAAATGTCAATGGGATGCGTGTTGGCGTCTTCGGTTCTTTGACATTTCTAAGGCGGAGCTTTATTATTAGGCATACCTAAACATTAGGCAAGCCTAATATTGAGGAGGCGCCATGAGCTCCAGCACAGAAGAATACATGGAAGCACTCTATGGTCTTTGTCAGGGCGGTGCGGCGGCGAGCACCTCTGATATATCCCGACGCATGCAAGTCTCCCCCGCTAGTGTTACCGAGATGATAAAAAAGCTTGCTGGCAAGGGCTATGTTGACTATTCGCCTTACCAAGGGGTGACCCTTACGCCTGAGGGAGCTAAGCTTGGTGCGCGGATGGTGCGCAAGCACCGCTTGCTTGAGCGTTTTCTGCACGACGTGCTGCATATCGGTACCAGCAAGGTTCACCACGAGGCCTGTGTGATGGAGCACGCCCTCTCGGATGAGGCTGAGCGAGCCCTGTGCCTTACCTTGAAGTCTCCGGACAAGTGCCCTGACGATCAGCAGCTCATCCCGGCGTGTGACCTAGGTTTTAAGAGTTGCAATGAGTGCCGGGAGTGGGGAGGAGAGAGCTTAGGGGCGGTGGGCAAGAGGGAAGCTGAGGTGGTGGCGGTGTCTGCACTAAAAGAGAACCAGTCGGGTACAGTGGCTTTTATCAGGGGAGATAACAAGGTCTTGAGGAGACTCTTAGACATGGGGCTTACCCCTGGTGCGAAGCTCAAGGTCAATCGAGTGGCGCCATTTCGGGGACCGGTTGAGATTGCCGTGCGGGGCTCAAAACTTGCCCTTGGCGACGAAGTAGCCTGCAACGTTTTCGTTAAGCTGGCGGGTGCGGAGGGATAGTTGGGAGATCGGGAGCGCCAACGGAGTGTTTTGCTGGGGGAGGCGAAGGATGCGCCTGGCTGCCGCTTGACCATTGCTCTGGCCGGTAATGCCAACGTGGGGAAAAGTGTTATCTTCAACCAGCTTACCGGATCGCACCAAACCATTGGCAACTGGCCCGGCAAGACGGTAGAAAGAGCCAGCGGCACCATCCGTCTGAATGGTTATGACATAACCATTGTGGATTTGCCTGGCATCTACTCCTTATCCGCCTTTTCGATAGAAGAGTTGGTTAGCCGCGAGTATATCGCCCGCGAGAAGCCGGATGTCATCATCAATGTCGTCGGAGCTCCCGTACTTGAGCGCAATCTCTTTTTTACTATGCAGCTTTTGGAAATGGACACTCCGCTGGTGGTTTGCCTAAACCAGATGGATATCGCTCAAAGCAAAGGCCTCAAAATCGACAGTGCCAAGCTGGCACACTCATTGGGTGTTCCTGTTGTGCCGACGGTTGCGGCCAAGGGGCGCGGCGTGCGAGATCTCATAGAGACTGCCATCCGAGCAGCTGAAGCTCCGCCGCCGCGAGAAAGACTTAGGTTGGGGGAAAGCGTTGAGGCGGCGGCTGAGGTGCTGGCAGGAATAGTTTCCTCGGAGCTTCCCAGCCTTGATTCCCCTGCCCGCTGGACAGCCATAAAACTCCTAGAGGGTGATGCCCACATCGCCGAGATGGCCGGATCGCAGTCGGCGAAGGTGACATCTGCTGCTGAGTTGTTCGCCTGGAGGCTGGAGGAGGCGCACCAGCAGCCTCGTTTCACGGTTGTGGCCCAAGAAAGATATATCTTGGCGGGGCGTATCGCGCGCGAGGTCCAGCGAGAAGAGACAGTAAAGACATCTTTTGCCGACCGGCTGGACCGTTTTGCAACGCATCAGATATTCGGCTATGTAACAGCCTTTTCTGTGGTGGCTCTCCTGTTACTATGGACGTTCACGGTGGGTGATTTTCTCTCGGGGCTCCTCTCGGGAGCTCTCGGTTTTTTCCAGCCGGTTGATCCCCAGGTGAGCGGGGCGCTTGTTAGCATCATTTGGAATGGTGTTTTCGGCGGTTTGGTTGCGGGCGTAACCTTTGTTGTTCCATACGTGGTTCCGTTTTATCTGATGCTGGCGGCACTTGAAGATTCGGGCATCCTAACCCGAGTGGCTTTCATGATGGACTCGGCGATGCATCGGATGGGGCTGCACGGCAAGGCAGTCATCCCCATTATTTTGGGCTACGGCTGCAACGTGCCGGCTATCCTTGCCACCCGCATTATGGGGACGCGGCGGGAAAGAATGCTGGCGGCTTTGGCTATCACCTTCGCGCCCTGCACTGCGCGCACCATCATCATCCTAGGAATAGTGGCGGCCTTTGTTGGCGTGTGGTGGGCACTTGGGATTTATGCCCTCCTTTTATTGGTCATGTTTGTTGCCGTGAGACTCTCTGCAAAGGTGGTGCCGGGTGATCTGACGGGGCTCATAATGGAGATGCACTCCTTCAAAGTGCCATCGCTGTCTGTCATGACCAAACAGACCTGGGCGCGCACAAAGTCTTTGATATACACGGTCTTCCCAATATATATGGTCACCAGCGCCGCTGTCCAAGGAGCGTATGCCCTTGGCATGCTGACGCCTGCGGGGAATGCCTTGTCATTCCTTACAGTAAGCTGGCTGGGGTTGCCGGTAATCGCCGGGGTGCTCTTGATTTTTGGGCTGGCTCGCAAAGAACTGATTTTACTTATGGCCATTGTGCTTTTGGGGAGCGATCTTGCAGCAGTGTTTACACCTGCGGAACTTATCGTGCTGGCGTTTGTGGGGGCTGTCTATCCATGCTTGGCAACGGTCGGGGTGCTGGCTCGGGAGTTTGGCTGGAAGGCGAGTCTGGTGATTGTCGGAACCAATCTTGCGGTGGCACTCCTATTGGGGGGTGTCCTGTCTCGGCTACTGGTGCTCGTTTTTTAGATATTTTCGGAATTGTTTTGTTTCTTATGGCGCTCCTATCGGAGTGCGCTATTCATGGTGTGTCCACATTTTAATTATTTTAACAACCTTTTCGCTCTCATCGGCTTCGTATACAAGTCTGTGCTGTATACTTAAACCAACTTTGTAAGTGCATTGCTGTTGCTGCAATATCACTTTTAACGGTATCACAACATAATTAATGGCGTTATTGTGCGGTAAAATGCATCTACAACTATTTCGAGACACTTCCCCCTTATCTGTCAACAGATAAAATCGTAGTAAACGGTGGGGCACCCCAAAACGTTAGAAGCTTGCATTAAAAATATTGCGTAACGGAACAGATTTTTGTTGACACCTTACTCTCTCTGGCTTACAATGAGCGTTGCCATTTTCAATGATACCGGACTTGGCAGACCCAAGCCGCTTGTCGCTTGGGTTTCACTTTGAAGGGAGGCTGATTAACCGAGTGTCCACAATTGTCACGGCCAATGACGGCGAGAGTTTTGAGGGCATGCTCAAGCGCTTTAACCGTAAAGTGCAGCAGGATGGGGTTCTTTCCGAAGCCCGCCGCCGCGAGCGTTTCCAGAAGCCCCAGACGCGCCAGTCGCGCAAGCAGATTGCTGCTCGCCGCCAGGCTGCTAAAGCCGCCCGTACTAGCCGGTAGGTATATATGCCCAGTGCCATGAAAGCCCGCATTGAGGGCGATGTAAAACAGGCGCTTAGAAGCGGTGATCAGGTGCGCCTGTCTGCCATACGCATGTTGCTTTCGGCTGTTAACTACGCCGAGAAGGCAAAATTGGCAGAGCTTGACGATGCTGGTGTGGTTGGCATAATTGCCCGGGAAATCAAGCAGCACAAGGAAAGCATTGAATCTTTCAAGGCCGGCGGCCGCCCTGAGTTGGTGGCCAAGGAAGAAGCCGAGCTTGCCATCCTTCAAGCCTATATGCCCCAGCAGATGAGCCGGGATGAAATAACCGAGCTGGTAAAAAAGGTCATCGCTGAGGTTGGTGCGCAGGGACCGCATGAAAAAGGCAAGGTAATGGGCAAACTCATGCCGCAGGTGCGCGGCAAGGCTGACGGCCAGGAGGTCAATGCTGTCGTAACAGAACTCTTGGGCGGGTAAAACAAGCCAATAAAAGTATTAAGGGAGAGGCCTTGGCCTCTCCCTTTTTCGTATCTGCCCTTAAGCTACGGGCTATGTCATCTGTGCGGTTACATGTCACATCTGAACCATTGCCCACGGCAAGGGCGCATCTTCACCCCAGTCATCGTTAACATAATGTTCGAGATTCAAACCGGTCTTTTTTACGGCACGCCGCCAGTTTGCCAGAGAGTTGGTTTCTATTTCTGAGAGCGTCTTTGCGAACTGCTCATCACCCCGTGAGAGCGCCGCCTGAACCTGGCTCCACTCCGGGCTTTCACTTTTAACCGCAATACCCGAGCCGCGCAGCCTATCACTTATCAGCTTTAAGCGTCTGTCCAAGACTTGCGTGTCTGCCATGCCTCGTCGCTCAAATGGGGTGGCTGCCTTGGGAATAAAGGGTGCGATATTCAGCGAAAGCCGCGCTGTACCTAAGAGCTCCTTGCATTTAAGCGCTAGCGTTGCGATTGCAGCGGCATCATCATCGGTCTCAGTGGGAAGCCCCAGCATGAAATAAAGCTTGAGCTGTCTGAAAATAGATGCCCGTTCCGCTGCTCCTAGGATATCATCCTCGTCAAAGCCCTTGCCGATGAGCCGGCGCAGCCTTTCGGAGCCGGCCTCAGGGGCTAGGGCGATGCTCTCGGCGCCTCCTTGGCGGATAAGCTTAAGGAGTGAGGCGGGCAGGGGTTTCAAGCGAAGCGAACTCAAGGAAAAGCCAGCCCCCATCTCTCGGAGACCGCAGAGGAGCTCTTCTATCTGAGGATGGTCGGTTATCACCGGCCCGACCAAACCGATGCGGCGTTTGTATCTTAAGCCTTCTTGGGCTTGATTCAGAAGGACATCCAATGGACGGAAACGCGGGGGGCAGAAGGC
>CAYOAR010000100.1:0-4087 GCA_964402105.1 uncultured Dehalococcoidales bacterium | reverse complement strand
AAAAAAAACTCTGCATGGAAGAAATCTTGACTACATCTTAATAACTCACACCCACTACGATCATGTCGGCGCACTACCGTATTTTAGACAGGAATGGCCGCAGGTACGCCTCGGAGCCTCGGAAACGGGGGCATCTGTCTTGCTCAAGGAAACACCAAGAAAAGTATTCCGCGAGATGTCTGTCATTGCAGCAAATACAAGTCACGTCGCTTTCAATCCTATGTACAACGATGATGCGTTCCACGCTGATTTTGTGATAAAAGAAAATGATGAAATTGTGCTTGGCGGACTCACGATAAAGATGCTGGAAACGCCAGGGCATACTAAAGATAGTGTAAGTTATCTCATCCCTGAGCTTGAGCTGCTCATTCTGAGTGAGACGACAGGGGTTCTAATGACGGATGGGTATTTGTATCCGTGCTACCTGACTAGTTTTGCCGATACAATCACATCTATCGAGAAATGTCGTCGCGTGGGCTGCAAAAATATTTCACTGCCGCATCGTGGCATTGTTAGTGAGGACGAGGCGAGAGACTACTTTGAAAGAGCTTTGATATCGAACACGTCCTGTCGCGATTTTATATTGGAACTCAATTATCGTGGTCTTAGTGTAGATGAAATGGTAGAAGCATTTTATAAAAAATATGGCACCGAAACGCTATTACGGTATCAACCTAGAGAAGCATTTATGATGAATGCGCGCGCAACTATTGCCTGTACTACGCGCGAGCATCAGTAAAATCAATGTAGCATAAATTGCCCTCTGCGGTATTGGCCCCTGCTTGGTACAGTTTCGCAAAGTGGCATCTGCTATTAGGCAATGGTCAATGTAGGCGGCTTGGCCAAATGTAGTTAAAACGTCGCGGTTGGTTTTGCATCTTCGCTTGGGCTCACACGACGTTTGAGTACCATGATGCAATTGCCCCAACCGAAGCCCTGCTTAGTCGTTGTGAAGCTGACAGCCTCCCAGCCTTGCTTGCCCAACTCATTAGCCTTGACTATCAGGCTGGAGGCGTCTGATTTTTGAATCGCAATATATTCCCACATCTTCGCACCTCTGTATCGATTATACGGCTATGTTCCCATAACCTGCACCGCAATCCGCCGCTCACGTGTGCGGTTGTCAAAGTCAACAACAACGATCTGCTGCCAAGTGCCAAGAACCATTTTGCTGTCTGCGAAAGGAACGACAAGTGACGGACCGAGGAGCGATGCTCGCAGATGGGCGTAGCCGTTAGCATCACCCCAAGCCTCATCGTGGTGGTAGGCTTTATTGGATGAAGCAATTTTCTCCCAAAGTTCTTTGAAGTCAGTAATCAGATTTGGCTCAAACTCTATGGCGGCGACGCCAGCCGTCGAACCAGTTACAAAGATGGTGACGATACCATCTTTGAGGTTAGAGTCGGCCACTATTTGGATAAGTTGCGGGGTGATGTCTCTTGTGTCGCCGCGGCCATCGGTTTGCAGAACGATCGTTTCGTTGATTATCACAGAGCCCCCCTTGCTTTACAGGATATCTGGTGTTACAAGATATCCGGAAACTTATCCCACTGTATGTCGTGCATGTTAAATACCGGTCCGTGATGGCATATCTGCCGAGGCCCCTGGCGAGTGTTTATTGTGCAACCATAGCAGATACCCAGACCGCAGGCCATCCTGGTTTCGAGCGATACCTGTACGTTCCAGTCATGAACTCTGTCCATCTGCGCAAGTGCACGATACATTGGCGTAGGCGCGCAGGCAAAAACTTGGCTACTCTCTCCTAATAAGACTGGTAAACAGGTGGTGATGAATCCTCGTTGGCCGCGGCTGCCATCCTCGGTGGCAAGGACACACTCAGCATCAGTCGGTAATAGTTGGTCTGGAAGAAGCAGTGTGGATTTTTTTGCTCCGTAATAGAGTGACATCTTTACACCACGTGCCCCAAGCTCATCGGCGAGAAAACTTAACGGGGCAATTCCTACTCCGCCTGCTATCAACACGGCGGATTTGGTTTCTGGTACGATATGGAAACCATTGCCGAGGGGGCCTAGTAGGTTAATCTCGTCGTTCTGTCTAAGTTTGGAAAGCCATGAGGTGCCCTTGCCCTTGCCCTCGCGGACTACATCAAAGAGGAAAGCAATATTGTTCTTGTTGGGGCTTATACGATGGACACTTAAGGGACGGCGCAGAAAAGCTTCGCCGCCACACTTTAACATAACGAATTGGCCGGGTTGGGCTATGCTTGCTATTTCCGGAGCTTTGAGCCAAAGAAGGTGCACACTGATCCTAGAGCCTTTGTCATAAATTACACGTTCGTTGGAAAGAACAGGGGCGAGCGTTTGGATGGGCAGGATGTTCATGGCAGAAGATGTCACGCACCGTCATCCTTCCGGTACTCTGGCAGCGGCTTCACATTATATCCTCGCTCACCGCTTGCTAAGGCCTCAGCAAGGGCAGCAACGGTATCCAGCGAGGTAAAACAGGGGGTGCGTTTCTCGGCGGCGCTACGGCGAATCTCGAAGCCGTCGTGGAATGGTACGCGCCCGCCGGTAATGGTGTTAACCACTCCGTCCACCATGTTGTTGCGGATAACATCCACTACGTTGGGGTGGCCCTGGGAAAGCTTTTTAGTGATTACCTGAACAGGTATGCCTGCGGCTTGAATCATGGCGGCAGTACCCTCGGTGGCATAGAAACGATAGCCCGCGCCATGCAGGCGGCGGATAATTGGCAGTGCCTCAGCCTTGTCACGGTCGGCGATGGATAGCAGGAGCTTGCCATCCGGCGGCAGCATCATCCCGGCTGCGAGCAGTGATTTGGTGAGAGCGGCCTCGAAGCTTTTATCTATTCCCATCACCTCGCCGGTTGATTTCATCTCTGGACCGAGATAGGTGTCTACGCCGATTAGTTTTGACATAGAGAAAACCGGGGCTTTTACGGCAACGAGCGGTTTGCTGGGATAAAGCCCGGTAGAATAACCCTGCTCCCTTAAGCTCTCCCCCATCATAACTCTGGTGGCGATATCTATCAGCGGAACCCCTGTTACTTTTGAGATGAGGGGAATTGTGCGTGATGCCCGCGGATTGACTTCAATAACATAGACCCGGGACGCCTCGTCACCGCTGCCTCCGACTACCACGAACTGCACATTCATCAAGCCCCGGATTCCCAGTGCGCACCCCATGCGCACTGAGTAATCTACGATGACGGATATTTCTTGCTGGCTAAGCCTTATGGCCGGATAAACCGCAATCGAGTCGCCGCTGTGCACTCCGGCGCGCTCAATATGCTCCATGATGCCTGGGATGAATACAGTTTCACCATCAGATACGGCATCAATTTCCACCTCTTTGCCCTGCAAATACTTGTCTATCAAGATGACGTGCCCTGTATCAAGATCGGTGGCGGCTTGCATGTAGCGAGCTAGTTCCGAGGCGTTGTGCACAATCTCCATAGCCCGCCCGCCCAAGACGTAACTTGGGCGCACCAATACAGGGTAACCTATCACATTTGCGGTGCTTAACGCTTCGTCTATGGTGCGTACGCCTGCACCCGGGGCCTGCGGGATGCCAAGGCCGGAAAGGAATTTCTCAAACCTTCCGCGGTCGGATGCAGTATCAATGGTATCTGCACTTGAACCGATGAGGGGTAGCCCGGAACGAGTGAGTGGTTCAGCCAGGTTAATCGCCGTCTGTCCGCCGAACTGCACAATGGAAACCGGGAAACAGACTCCTCCGTTGCTTGACGTTTTATCAGATACATTCGGAAGCTGACCCTCGTTCTCCAATATGTCTCTGATGCTCTCTTCGTCCAGTGCCTCAAAATAAAGGCGGTCGGAAGTGTCAAAGTCAGTGGAAACAGTTTCTGGGTTAGAGTTAACCATGATGCTCTGGTATCCTGCTCGGTGCAGGGCACGTGCGGCGTGCACGCTACAGTAATCGAACTCAATCCCCTGGGCGATACGTATAGGGCCGGAGCCTATGACCACAGCCTTTTTTAAAGGATGCGACACAGCCTCATTTTCATCTTCGTAAGTGCTGTAAAAATAGGGCGTTGCTGCCTCAAACTCGGCGGCGCAGGTATCCACCATCTTGTAGGCAGGTTT
>CAYOAR010000099.1:0-2877 GCA_964402105.1 uncultured Dehalococcoidales bacterium | reverse complement strand
CGTTGTCCCAAGTGAGGCCCAGCACCTCCCCTTTGCGCATACCCGTGAACACGGTGACAAAGAACACCGCTTCAAGCTCATGTCCCTGCACGGCTTTCAGGAAGGCTGGGAGGATGTTTTCGGGTAGGGGTTGAATTTCGGGCCGCTCCACCCTGGGCAGGGTGATATTGTCGGTGGGGTTCTGCTGGAGATAGCCCAGCCGCTGCGCCTGCTTCAATGCACTGTGAAACACACCGTGGACGTTCTTGATCGTCTTGGGGGCGAGCTCTTTCACCCGTTGCAGATCGTTATAGCACTGCTGGACGCTGTGCGGTTTGAGCTTTTGCAGCTTCACGGCCCCCAGCGCAGGCACGATGTAATTTTTGATCACCCGCTCATAGTCGTAGTGCGTGTTCGGCTTTATACCGCCCAGGTATTCAGCCGTCCAAATATCCAGCCATTGCGCAACGGTCATTTTCGAAGGCTCCAGGAACACGCCCCGCTCCATGTCGGTTTGAATCTGCTGGAGCTTCTTCAAGACCTCTTTTTGTGTTGCGCCATACACTGACTTTTGCACCTGTTTCCCGGTGCCGGGGTCGCGGCCTGCGGTATAGCGGGCTTCCCAGCGCCCGTCTGGCCGTTGACGGATACTCCCGGCCCCCTGCGCAGCGCGGGTGTCACTCTTGCGGGGCATAGAACTTCACCTCCTTGCTACTATCCTCTCAGCCTCATGGCTTCCCGATATTCTTGCCAAGCATCTGAGAAATAATCGTCAAATATGTCTGCAAGCAATTCATTTATTCGCAGGCGCAAAAAATCCAGCGTTTGCTGCTCCGAAAGCACAACCCTCGAGCCCTCAACCTTATATTTTTTTGCCCAGTCGTTGTAGGTGTTGTGTCTACCATCGAGCAGCTCTCTGGTGTAATGACTGAGTATTGCTTTGTATTCTGTTACACTCAGCAGTAATCCGCCCACAGTAAGAGAACAGATGAAGGTGCTTAAAAAGTCAATGCTGTCTGCGTGGCGTGCAGGGTTATGATGTTCCCACTGGCGGTCAATAGTTATTGACTGCTTGTCAATGCCTATTGGAAATGCGCTTTGATCCTTGCAATACCAGTGCAAGGCCTCTATTGCATCATCGCTCAGCCCTGTGTACTCCGCAACACTTCTTACGGTTGGGTCAATAGTGCTGCTCTCTGTAAGCCCCAGCAACCAATCAGAGGACACGCCGAAAAAACCAGCGATTCCGCCCAACCTGTCAATATCCGGCCTTACATAGCCGGATGTCCATTGCCTGACTGCGTCCTGTGATACCCCCAGCACCTCCGAAAAAGGCTGAATGTTTTTTGCGTTGACCAACTCCCTTAAACGCTGATTGATCGGTGAATCGTAGTATTTTGACGTTTTTCCCATAACTGCCCCCTATTTGGTAGTGATGCTATAAGTTCACCGCCAGGCATTAGAAACGCTTGACAATAGCATATCTAACATGATACAATTATATCGTAGTTAAGCTACATTGTCAATCATTTATTTTAATTTATTCAAGGAGGCACGCGACATGGAAAAAACGGTACTCACAGTGCGAGAAATGGGTGACAGCCTGGGAATATGCTACCCGATGGCCCTGGAACTCACGAACCGCGAAGACTTCCCATGCATTCGCATCGGTCGGCGCAAGGTGATCCCGGTGGATGGGTTCAAGCGCTGGCTGGATGCACAAACGGAACCGGCAGCTCCAGTCTTGGCCGGCGCGGGTTTACAGGCCCGGCTGTCGTAGGAGGGTGCAGTATGACGGAACAAACAAAGACCGTCCCGGCCGCGCCAACGACCGAGACGGAAGCAGGAAACCAGAGCAGCTACGCAGAGGAAACCCGCACCCCCATTATACACCCTGTAGGATCCGCGGTCAAGGAGTACGGCCCCGCCGGGCAGATTATTTTGCCCCACCTGCGGCGAGGGCATGGCAATGCCCGAAAAAAACCTGAATTCCTGGAGGCGACCGGCCTGACGGATCGGGTATTCCGTAAGGGCATCGAGAGCCTACGGCGTGCCGGGGTTGTGGTCTGTGCAGGGGATCGAGGGTACTACCTGCCCGGCAGCCTGGAGGAAGTGCGGGTGTACATACGCCAGGAGGAACACCGGGCGCGCTCGACGTTCTTCACGTTGCAGTCGGCCCGGCAGCTGGCGGCGAAGATGCAGGCACAGGGGGAGCAGCTTACTTGGGGAGGCGGCGAGATGTAGTTGGCTAAAAAGAGTGCATGGAAGGAACACGAGAGCTGCTCCCCCGGCTTGGTAGAGGGACGCTATGCGCGGCTCTCGAATTCGCAGATGCTTCACCCAAAAATGCGCAAACTTGGCGCGAACGCTCTAAAGTTGTACCTCTACATGAAATTGGAGTCCGGCGGTAAGACAGTTTTCGAATTCCCGATCACCGTATACACCAGGTACATGACCAAGCGGACATTCCTTCGGGCAAAAGATGAGCTTGTTGAGGCCGGGTTCATTGAGTTGGATGAGGATAACTCGCACAACAAACTTGCCAACAAATATCGCTTCTCTACCCGCTGGAAGGAAGGTCGAAAGCCCCTCTAAAAAACCGTACTACCTGGCTATATAGTAAATGTGGTGCCATTTTGGCACATGTGCACCAAATCGGGTTTTTATCGAAATCGAGCGGAGCAACCCGTTGATATGTAAGGATTTGAGAGCGATTTCGCCCCGATTTTTGCATGTGCCAAAATGGCACATGATGAAGGCAACAATAATTCTAAATTAGAAAATACAGGGCAAAACATGTGCCAAAATGGCACATTGAATACGCCAAAATGGCACATGCAAATAAACATGGCGGGAGTGATCGGCGTGACGGTGGCGGAGTGCATTCACAGCTTTGGG
>CAYOAR010000098.1:0-9498 GCA_964402105.1 uncultured Dehalococcoidales bacterium | reverse complement strand
ACTGTCTGGATAGTAGCGAGCCGCGCATCTTCCACACCACCTCCCTAACCGGCCCACTGCATTTTGCCATTAGCAGCGATGCCCATTACGGCGCAGGAACACGCAGCGCCAATGCAAGTGCCGCGATGCTTAACCAAATAGCCGATCCGCAAAAGGCATTCTCCTACTTCTTTCTTGTCGGCGATACAACGCAATGGGGCTTTTCTAAAAACCACTGGGGCGAAGCCCTCGGCGATCTTGCGCAGACAACTGCGGCTGTTCCTTTACTCCTTACTCCCGGCAACCATGACACCATGTTCTCTGGTCTCAGCAACTATCTGCGTTATGCCTCGCCAACAAGCGCCATTCCGGAGAGCGGGAATACACTCTGGACGCGTCTAGACGTTGGCCGCATTCATTTTTTCATTATCGACCTAGGGTGGAGCGCTGAGGCATTCACAGATAACCAAGCAGCTTGGCTAGAAAACGATCTCCGCGCCATACCCAATGACGACTGGAAAGTCGTTTTGGGGCACGGCTTTACCTACGCTTCGGGAATCACAAGCAATGGTCGGTATAGGTACGACAACCCAGAGGCCATAGCCCGTCTTGCGCCGCTTTTTGAAAGATATGGTGTGGATCTGGTCTTTTCCGGACATAATCACCAAATGGAGATCTTGGCAAAATCAGGGGTTACTTACGTTTTAAGCTCACCGTTCGGCGGAGCGCCAAGCAGTGCACGCACATACGTGTCGCCCTACAGTCTGTGGTATGAGAGTGGGCAGTATGGTTTCGCTGATGTAACCATCGTCGGGAATGAAGCCGAAATTATCTTTCGCGCACCAGATGGCAGCGAGATATACCGATACGATCTTGTTAAAAATGTATATTAAGTGGGTGCCTGAGAATCCTAATCGGAAATCATGGCCAAAGAGTGAAGCATGGATCGATTCTCGTTATTAACCATCGGCATTATTGCGTACGTATCTGTGGCCATCTTCCTCAGCGGCACCATTTACAGAGTTGTCATGTGGCAGCAACGCTCCAAGCGCATTAGCGCCAATAACGTACCGACAAAAACCCGCGAGAATATCACTCTCATCCAATGGTTAGGTGACAGCCGCATGGGGCAACTTCTTATTATCGCCCTTCTCGCCACCGCCTTAGGTCTCTTTTTAGGTCACACCCGTATCTTCGGCGACATGAGCTTTGTGATCAGCATCTTCGGCGAAGACCGGCTAAACCATGTGGGCAATATTTTAGGGACCAGCCTCGGCCTCTTTCTCCTCGCAATCGTAGGCTATTTACTTATCCGCCGTCTGGCATCCGGCCAAAAAGAGCTTTCAGCGCGCAGCGGATACCTACCATTGCTGCTTATCTTGTTCCTTGTCCTGCTTGGTAACTACCTGCGCCTAGTGAAGCCATTCGGACTGGAGGACTACCACGCATTCGCGGCAAGCCTCGTCGTCCTCGACTCCGCTTTCCCAGATGCCATCGCAGCCTCACCCGCCCGGTGGGCGCTAATCAGTCACGTGTTTATGGCGAGCTTGTTGTTTATCTACGTTCCATTTTCGGGGTTCATCCCCGCCGTCTGTGACCATATAAGCAAGTGGCTGAAGTGCGCTGGGTCAAATGATAAAATGCCATGACAAAGCGCTAAACAGCGTTATTGGTTAGCCATTCAGGCCTATCGACGGTTGTTAGCCCTCCATGCCTTTATTAATTTCGCTGCCTCTGTCCCAGGATCATCAGCCTCCGATATGGCAGACACCACGAAGAACCCTCCTGCACCGGTTTGGGCAAGCTGGGGGATATCAGCCAGCTTGACGCCACCACCGACAACAACAGAAACTGGGCTGACCTCGGCTAACTTGGAAATATCTTCAAAGCTTCTGACGAGCACTTCTCCATTGAGACCAAGCCCGCAGTCCGGCTTGGTTTGCGTCTCGTGCAGAGGCCCGGCACCAAAGTAATCAATCTGGCTGACATCTGTCGTTTTCACATAGTTAAATAAATCATGGGTTCTGGCAGACAGTCCTATAACAGAAGCCTCTCCTAAATATTTCCGGCAAATCTCGACTGGTATGTCCGACTGCCCGACATGTATTCCGTCCACCTTAATTCCCTGCGCTCTTGCAGCCAAAACAACATCAAGTCGGTCGTTAACTAAAAGTGCCACGTCATCCGACCGGCCAGCACCGGCAATGATATCGGCTGCTTGACGGGCAAGCTCAATTAGGTCACGGGCTGAGGCTGTTTTGGAGCGAATCTGTACACAGGTGTACCCCTCTTGAACCACAGCCTCAATGATCTGGGCAACAGGCCGGCCTTTCGTATTTTCCGGCCCGACCACAAAATAGGCAGATATATCTAACCTATCCCGAATGCTCACCCCCACCCCCTAAAATACGGTTTATCTTCTGAACTTTCGTATCCATCGTGTTCGTAAATCCCGGGCGAATGTCGGCTTTTAACGTAACTACCGTTCGAAGACCCTTGCCAGCCAGCACAAACGTTGCCTCCTTGACCACTCTCATTACCTCATCCCATTCGCCCTCAATCTCAGTAAACATGGCACTAGTGCGATTCGGTAAACCAGATTTACGAATCACTCGAATGACTTCGGCTACCTCTTTTGAAAGCTCTTCGCCCACACCCATCGGCGCAATGGAGACTGCGATTAGTGTATTCATCGTTATACCTCCTCAATTTCAAATGGGTTGTCGGCAATATTCACTGCCGTAGCCTTATATAATTCATCAAGAAACAAAACCTGAAAACTTCCGCAACCATCTGCTTTTTGTTCAGCACGACGGCCTGCAAAATTGTATGCCGCGGTTGCAGTTAGTGCTGCAATAAACGGAGTTGCCGCCGCAGCATATACTGCAACTACACCACCCAAAGAACAACCTGCCCCGGTAATCTTCTCAAAATAATGCGATCCGCCATAAGAAAATGCTATCGCTCGACCATCAGTAACCAGATCGGTCTCGCCAGACACAGCCACTGCCCCACCCGTCCATTTGGCTAACGCAACCGCCGCAACTCTTGCTGTGTTGACCGAATCAGTCGAATCTACGCCCCGGACTTTCGATTTGCCATCACCCACAAGCCCCCACAGACCAGCCAGTGCGATGACTTCCGAAGCATTACCCCTGATAACACTAGGTTTATATGCCTTAAACTCCACCAGTAGATTAGCTCTTAATGACCCTATGCCAACGGCTACTGGATCCAGCACCCAAGGCTTGCCCATGTCATGCAGTGTTTTAGCCACAAGAGGCAAGGCTTGCTCGTGAATGGGAAGCAATGTGCCGATATTTATGTAGAATGCGCCGCTTGCTTTTGCCAGAAGTTCACTTTCTTCAGGTAAATACACCATAGCAGCCGAGCCCCCCACAGCCAGCTGCGCATTAGCCACCAAATTGATGGTTACAACATTCGTGATAGACCCAATCATGGGGTTTGTTCTCTTGACGATGCCCACCGTCTCAACAATCTGTTTTTGAATATCCGCTTTCCTTCTCATGATTGCGTCATTGTATCATAATGATAGGTTGATTTTGATGGCCAACAATCCAAGGATTCGAGGCCTATCTTGCTGTTATCTTTGGAGCACACCATTGCAAGACGCATTGAGGCATTGACTGAGATTGCCATTAGGAGCTTTGTCAGAAAACTTGCTCCGATTTAAGACGGAACGGTATGAGTAAATAGCGTTTCGTTGTATCTGAAACCTAGAATACTAAGTGATACAAACAGTTCGCTTGAGCCACAATAAAAGCTAATAACAGCCGAGCGACCTCGGTACTATTCCACGGCCAACTCACTCACGTTGATTCTCGGATTGTGATATCTTCGCCTTGCTTTCGTGCGACGTCCGTATTGAATTGCCTGTCTCGGGCACCAGCTTATACAAGCGACGCAATGTTCACAGCGGCGAAGCCACTTTGGCTTACCACCATCTCTCTGGATGTTTTTTACCGGGCACACTTGCACACATTGGCCACAGCTGTTACAAGAACCATCTGCAAAAAACCCTGCATCAAGCAAGTCTGTATTCTTATACAAATTATTGGTCGTAAACCCTATCTTTTTGACAGAGCGTTCCCTCGCAGCAATCTCCAAAGAAACTCGCTCAATACGTTCCGTTGCCTTATTGAGCACACCTTCGCTTTTATATGGGTCGGCAGGATTATATTTTAAAATGTAATTAGCAGGCATACGAATTCCCCTACCGTAATCAAGCCGTAGGTTCTTTTTGCGCAATACCGATTCAAGTACACCAATAGTACCTTGCCCAATAAAACCCATCGTGACTATGGCGTATATGTAACTTTCTGGGGCTATCTTCAGTTGTTCTAAAAAAGAGAGCACAATGCGAGGGAGATTGCCGTAATACGATGGGAAAACAAAACCGACCATATCCCCATTGCCACCTACGACCCCTTGTGGGGCACCAGCCTTCATCGGATAAAGTGTGGCATCACTAAGCCCAGCCTTGAGAGTTTTGGCGGTATACAGTGAATTTCCTGTCCCAGAAAACCAAAATATCACAGACATTCTATCTTCAAATACTGTCAGCAGGCAAGCGAGCTACACTTGGACCAGCACTGATAAAATCATGGGGCGACGCTTCGTCTGTTCATAAAAGTACTTATCAAGAGCTTCCTTGATCTCACTCTCGGCATAACCCCGTCCAGCCGGATGCCCTCGTCCACGGTCGAACACGCGCGCCAAAAGCTCACGTGCACCCTCAACCATCTCCCGACTCTCCTCCATATCAATAAATCCTCTAGAGACAATCTCTGGTCGGCCGACCAGCTTACCGGTCTGCTTGTTAATCGCAATAATGGCCACAACGATGCCATCGCGTGATAGCATGCGACGGCTTCTAAGCACCATGCCGTCTACGTCCCCCACCGAGAGTCCGTCCACATAAACATTGCCAGAGGTTACTTTCCCGGTGACTCGCCCAGCCTCCCGATCAAGCTCCAGCACCTCACCATCCTCTAAAACAAAGGTGCGTTCTGGCGGTACTCCGACCGACTTAGCCAGCAGAGCATGCTGGGTAAGATGGCGATACTCACCATGAACCGGCAAGAAAAAGCGCGGTCTTACCAGTCCCTGCAGAAGCTTAAGCTCTTCCTGACTGCCATGGCCATGCACATGAGCGCGGCTGCGCTCGCCGTAAAAGACCTGTACCCCTTGTTTGAAAAGGGCATCCACAGTGCGGTTCACTAGCGATTCGTTGCCGGGGATGGGGGAAGCCGAGAAGACAACCGTGTCAGTAGGATGCAGCCTGATAAGTTTATGCCCGCCGCTGGCGATACGTACCAGCCCCGAGGTAGGTTCACCCTGACTACCGGTGGTCAAAACAACTGTTTTCTCGCGCGGCATGCGTAAGAGCTCATCGTTATTGCCCAAAACGCCGGGTGGTATCTTGAGGTATCCCAGCTCTGAAGCAATGCGCGCATTCTCCATCATGCTACGTCCTACAAGAAAAACCCGGCGGTGGTATTTGGCGCTTGCATCCACCACCTGTTGCATACGCGAAATGAGGGAGGCAAAGGTGGTGACTAACACCCGACCGCTCGCGCCTCCAATGATGTTATCTAGAGCCTCTCCCACCACGCTCTCAGATGGTGTGTACCCAGGCAACTCAGCATAAGTGGAGTCAGCCATGAGCAACAACACGCCACGCGCACCAAGTTGTGCCAGTTTACCCAAATCCGTCGTAACCCCAGTAACTGGGGTGTAGTCAAGCTTGAAGTCACCCGTATGCACAATAACACCGAGAGGAGTATTAATAATCAGCCCCACCGAGTCCGGGATTGAATGATTTACCGGGAAAAACTCAATACGGAAAGCACCTAGTGCTATCTTGCCGTGCACACCTAGAGCATGTACTTTGGTTCCCGCAACTCTTCTCTCTTTCAGTTTAACCGAGATAAGGCCTTTGGCTAGGCGTGTGCAGTAAACAGGCACATTTAGCTGAGGCAATACATACGGCAAAGCCCCTATGTGATCTTCGTGGGCGTGGGTTATAACAATACCACGCACCTTGTCGCGATTTTCCAATAAAAAGCTGATATCTGGGATGACGAGGTCAATGCCCAGCATTTCTTCATCGGGAAACATCAACCCGCAGTCGATAACGATGATGTCGTCACCGTACTGTACGACCATCATGTTCTTGCCAATCTCACCAAACCCACCTAGGGGGATGAGCTTCAGTTTATCTTTAGTCATGAATATTTTTCCTTTTACTTCGAGCTTGGGTTTCGCTCAAGCCCGCCATTCCGATAGAGCCTGAGATGTGATCATGTTTTATCTTTATCTCACCTCTAGAACAGAGGCAATTGCGTAATCTCCGCTTTCTGCGCCTCGACAGGCACGCTATTCAGTTCAGCAAAAAGTTTTGGGATCTTCTGCATATCTTTCATGAGTACCTCGCGCAGGCTCTGCTGATGAAGAGCCGCCGCTGGATGGTACATGGCAAAACAAATGATGTCATCTTTCACGATTGAGGTGCCGTGAACCTGACCGATAGTCTTCCCTGGGAAAAAGCGCGCCAGAGAGTAGCGCCCCAAGGTCACTATCATCTTCGGGCGGATGATCTCAATCTGGCGGTCAAGCCAAGTCTTGCAGTTATCTATCTCTGCCGGTAATGGATCGCGGTTGCCCGGCGGGCGCGTTTTAATAATATTGGTAATGTAGACATCGGCGCGCTTAAGCCCGATGGAAATCAAGAGCTCGTTCAAAAACTGTCCGGCTTGACCGACAAAGGGACGACCTTGCTGGTCTTCATGATAGCCTGGAGCCTCGCCGATGAACATGAGCTCGGCATCCTCTGGCCCTTCGCCCGGCACCGCTCGAGTGCGGGAACGAGCGATTTCGCACTTGTTGCAGCTGCAGATTTTTTGATAAAGCTCGGATAGAACCGACATGTTTTCCCTGAGCTAGAGATGGTAGCTTATCGCCATGATAACACCCATCAATATGTAAAGTCAACGTACGCTCATAATACTATTGCCCTCGCAATTTGAAATCTATATACTAATAATGGACTGTCACTTGGAGGTACATATGCCAGAAAATACGCTTTCCTTGGGTAAGAAAATCGTATCCGGTCCGGCGGAGATAATAGACAGCGGCACCATTATCGCATTTGCCCGAAATCCCATCTCGCTGTATTACAAGAACCTTAACATCAACATCGTCTTTGATTTTAAACTAGATGAACAGAGCCGCGAAACCTATGTGGACAGTAGCATAGTCGAGCCCGCTACCCTCAAACTGACACTCTACAACTTCGATGACAGTTTCGGTGCCGGCACCAATAAACCCATGAAGATCGGCAAGTATGAAGGCAGACGGTTATATCTCCAGCTCAGGGTATATTCCCTGAAAGGAAGTGCTGACAAGACACTTCATTACACCGTCTATAAAGGTGAGGAGGTGGCCGACGAATGAGCCCTTCGAAACTGTCCCCTGGCAAAGGTGCCGTCATCGAGCTTGATGATGAAGATCTGCAAGGTGAGGTTATCGTCCACAAGAACCTGACTCAGGATCTGCTCGTGACAACAGAGGACAAGATGAAGCTGGCTCTCATTGAGTACCGTGACGCACTGTCCTCGCATAGCGAATGGGTAGGCGCAGGTATGCTGGTTTTTTCTTTCATGTCCCCTCTATTGCTGGCGAACTTCCGAGACATCGGCCCTTTTACTGGCGATACTTGGCGGGCTATCTATTTTGTTCTCTGCGCACTGGCGTTCTATCGCTTTGTAACTGTTCTGATAAAGATAAACAGGAACCGACACAAGATTAAGGTTGACTACACGATAAACCTGATGAAGCGTACCTCGGTCAACAAGGATGAGGGAGCAAAGTAAGCCACAAACGCAAGGAACCCGTTCTATGCGGCATCTGCCTTGGTTGACAGAAATAGCAAGCCTTATACGTTGAACAGGTAGTTTACGATATCCCCATCTTGGATCACATATGTCTTGCCTTCCAGGCGAAGGATACCGCGTTTCCTGGCCTCAGCTAAGCTTCCGGACGACACCAAATCCTGATAACTTATAACCTCGGCACGGATAAACCCGCGCTCGATATCGGAGTGAACCTTGCCCGCTGCTTTTTGGGCGATTGTGCCGCGCGCAACCGGCCAAGCACGCACTTCGTCCTCCCCTACGGTCAGGAAAGAGATGAGCCCCAAGAGTTCATAAGAGGTTTGGATGGCACGCGCAAGGCCTGTCTGGGTAAGGCCATACTCGCTAAGAAAATCCCCGACTAAAGACTCATCAAGACTGGCTAGATCCATTTCGAGTTTGCCGCACATCACGATGACACGATGACTTGGCTTGGCGAAACAGGCGTTGAGTTCTGCCTCAATGTCATGTATGCGAGATAGATCCTCTTCGCCAACATTCACTAAGGTAATGACCGGCTTGGCGGAGAGAAACTGGTAGCCGGCAATTATTCTCTGCTCTTCATCGCTTAGATGCTGTTCGCGGATGGGAATGTCTTTTTCCAACTCGTCTCTAATGCGAAAGAGGAGCTCTCGTTCACGCTCAAGCTTAGGGCGCTCATCAGCCTTAGCCCCCTTCAGTGATGAGCCAATACGGTCAAAGCGGCGCTCAATGATGGCCATGTCCGAAAATGCCAGTTCCAAGTCCATCTCGCCTATATCCCGCGCCACATCAACGCCGCCAGTAATGGGGACGACTGGATCGTGGAAAGCACGAACCACAGAGAGTATGGCATCCACTGCAGCAAGCTGTGTGAGGAGTGCCCCCCCTCCCTTTTCGCTTGCCAAGGCCTTTACCGAAGCACCAAGGTCAAGGTATTTAATCTCGGCGGAAACAGTCTTCTTGGGGTGGAACATGTCCGTGAGTACCCTCAGGCGCTCATCAGGAACTTTGGCGATGCCGATATTGGCCGCCCCACCACCAAAACCCCCTATCGCCGCTTTGCCGCGCGTAAGGGCATTAAAGATAGTGGTGCGCCCAGAACCTGATAGACCAACAATGCCTATGCCTACATTCATAAGTTCAAAAACCATCAGCAGAGTACAGTGTCTAAGACGCCCCCCACTCACCACCCATGGCATACAGGAAGAAAGGATCCTGGGTCAGTTACTAACGTGGCTACTTTATCAGTTTTTCCGCCTGGTAGAGTGCCAGTTTACGCTCGTTTGGGTTGAGCCTCTCGCTGGCTACCAATTCCAAAAGGGCCAGCAGGGCTTCGTGAGTGCCAATCCGCCCCATAGATTTAATGGCATCCTTGCGGAGGTTAGCAGCAAGATCCATATCGGTGGCAATATCAGTCAGTTTCTTGAGTTCGGCAAGAACGGGTTCAGGCATGGATATCTCCTTTTATACGATCTTCTCTCAGTGCCTCTCCTTACTGAGAAAGCACATGAACGCTGCCTATTTTACTATGGGCATCGCGGGACTGCAAACACCCGCTCTAACTGCGCACTATTGCTACCACGAGCCGGACAAGCCTCACCAT
>CAYOAR010000097.1:0-7780 GCA_964402105.1 uncultured Dehalococcoidales bacterium | reverse complement strand
CACTCTCGAAGAAGGAACCCCTCGCGCAGCTGGCAAAAGGGATATACACCGACATGCGCGCGTGCTGGAGCGCAGCCTACGACGATGCCCAAAGCATCGGCCGCCGCTACCGCCGCCAAGACGAGATTGGCACCCCGTACTGCGTCACTGTCGATTTCCAGACCCTTGAAGACCGGCAGGTCACGGTACGCGACCGCGATACCATGGAACAGGTGCGCGTACCAATAACCGAACTCCCGGGAATACTGGCAGAGAAGCTTGGTGGAAAGCCGGCCTGTGCGTAGTGGCTGAGGAAGCAGCCCTCTCATAACATAGATGAAGCTAATCCATTTTGCTGACCTTCACCTCGGGGTGGAAACCTACGGCAAGATAGACCCTGCAAGCGGCCTCTCCAGCCGCTTTATGGATTTTCTTGGCGCTTTTGACCAACTCGTAGACTACGCCATCAGGGAAAACGTCGATTTGGTGATCTTTTGCGGCGATGCCTATAAAAGCCGCGATCCCTCTCAAACCCAGCAGCGTGAATTTGCAAAGAGAATAAAATGCCTTTCCCAGTGCGGTATTCCCGTCTTTTTACTGGTGGGCAACCACGACCTGCCGGGTGCAACGGGGCGGGCTACCACCACCGAAATATTCGATACTCTCGCCGTAGACGGCGTCTATGTATCAGGAAAGCCCGGCATCTGCCGTATCAGCACTAAAAGCGGCCCCATTCAAGTGGTTTCCCTGCCTTGGCTTAAACGCGGCAACGTCATCGCCCGAGACGAGTCCAAAAACCTCGACCTAAATGAGATCAATCAGCGTCTGCGGGAAATTCTTACCGGCATCATCGGCAACTTGGCTGGCAAGCTCGATCCGCAAATCCCCGCTGTGCTTGCCGCCCACATCTGGGTGCACGGAGCCAAGCTTGGCTCAGAGGAAGGGATGGTCATTGGGCAGGAGCATACCCTGCTTCTTTCCACTGTTGCCAATCCTGCCTTCGACTACGTCGCCCTAGGCCACATCCATCGCCAGCAGGTGCTTTCAGAAAACCCGCCGGTAGTATACTCCGGAAGCTTAGAGCGGCTGGATTTCGGCGATGAGGGGCTGGAAAAAGGGTTTTACGTGGTGGACGTCACCACTAAAGACGGTGCGCGCAAGACGCATTTTCATCCCCAGTCTGTTGCCGGACGGCGCTTTCTTACTCTGGAGAAGACCCTCACCCCAGACGACCCTGACCCTACCGGCACCGTTGTAAAACTGCTCAACCAAAAAGCCGACGAGCTTAAGGGAAGCATTGTGCGTTTGGAACTTACCCTGCCTCAGATGCTCTGGGGGCAGGTGCGCGAGGCCGACGTTCGTGCCGCCGCCGGAGGGGCTCACTACTTCGCCGTGACCCACAAAGTCGAGCGCACTGCCCGGGTGCGCCTCGCAGGTACCCATGTTGAACGCCTCACCCCGCAGGAAGCCCTAGAAACCTATCTTAAGCTGAAACTCAAAGACACACCCGCCCGCATAGAGGAACTCTTAGCCTGCGGGCGCGAGCTTATTCTGGAAGAAAGTCTGGCAATAAAATGATAAACGAACGCAAACACCAGCCCACCGTTACCCCGCTCTTTGAGAATCGTTACGATGCGGGGCGGCAGCTTGCCCAGAAGCTCCTAGGGTATAAAAGCGCGGAGACAATCGTGCTTGCCATCCCTAACGGCGGCGTGCCAATAGCCGTGCCCATTGCCCTCGAGCTCAGTGCCCCCCTCGATGTAGTCGTTGCCCGTAAACTGCCCATTCCTCTCATGCCGGAGGGGGGATTCGGAGCAGTGGCCGACGACGGGAATGCCATCTTCAATCACGAGGTGCTTAAAAAGTTCCCCCTATCCGAGCACCAAGCCAACTTCCAGATAAACAAGGTGCGCGCCGACATTCGCCAGCGCAGCCTCCTCTACCGCGGCACACGCCCCCTGCCCAGTGTGGCCGGCAAAACAGCTATTATCGTAGACGACGGCCTAGCCTCCGGCTATACCATGATGGCAGCCGTTGAATCTGTCCAGCGGCGCGATCCGCACTCCATCACCGTCGCTGTACCCGTAGCCTCAGCAGGAGCAGTCAAAGAGGTGGAAAAGCTCGGGGTGCGAGTGATTACCGTAAATACCTCCTCTGTACTCAAATTCTATGTTTCAGACTTTTATCGGTACTGGGACGTACTCACCGATGAGCAGGGCGTGGCATGCTTTAAGGACTGGCAGGCACGCCGTTCCAAGGATTCTCCCATCGCAGAGGTGCCCGGGAAGGTCAAGCCGCCCATCTCAAAGGCACGCTTTATATAGCTGCGGCGGTTATCCCAAATACTAAAAAGCGATTGGTGTTGTTCTTTAAATAATTGTTAGAATGGCAAAATAATCGAGTTCATCAGTTCGGTAAATACATGACGCTTGTACGCACTTTATATACCAACTTTTTCAACCTTACGCTGGTCATCCCATTCGTTGCTTGGGTCACCGCCCAGCTTATAAAGATGCTGGGGGGCTGCGTTCGTGAGCGGCGCTGGGATTGGAGCTTTTTCATCCGCTCGGGCGGCATGCCCAGCGCTCACACCGCCTTGGTCACCTCACTCGCCACCACCATCGGATTCTTGGATGGTTTCAACTCCACCCTCTTTGGGACAGCTACCGTCTTCGCTCTAATCGTGATGTACGATGCCGCCGGCGTGAGGCGCGCGGTGGGCATCCAAGCAGGGATTCTCAACCGCATTCTGCGCGAGCTAAAGGATGGCCGGCCCAAAGACGTTGAGCACGGGGTACGCGAACTTCTGGGGCACACCCCGATTCAGGTGTTCAGTGGGGCTGCCGTGGGCATAGCCGTTGCGGCGGTTGGGCTGCTCATTGCCGGGGAGCTGCACTTTTAAGCTTTCTTCACCACATACCTGATAATCGTCTTTTGCACCTTCGCCTCGGGGCGTGTGAGGTACTCTTCCTCATGGTCACCCACGATCACATACCCCTGCTCAGTGATAAACCGGCAGAGCTTCTCGATACTCGGCGCCTCTTCGGCATAGGTTCCCAGATGTAATACCTGCGCGACCATACCATATTTCCAGGTTTCAATGGCTACCGCCACACCCGGCACTTTCTGAACGACATCTGTTGTTCCTTCGGGAATGGGAATGCCCATGACGATCATCCAGTCTTTCTTAGCCACATCCCTAGCATCGGGGTAACGAGCGCGGAGCGCCTCCACCTTGAAGCTCTCCAGCCCCTTTTTCTTAAGATCAAATTTCAGGGTATAAACCGCACCATACAGAGCAGGCATGGTCTTCGGGAAGACGTCGCTGGGTGCGCCCCTGCCGCGCACCACGGCCATCTTCTGATCGGGCATCACCACAATCTGCGGATCGGTCTTTGAGACTCTGGGCATAACGAGCTCCTTTTTTACTCGCCGTCTTATAACGCGAGAGTTGGTTATGTTAATTAAAACTGTATCATGGCTTTGCGGCACAAACCAGTAGGCCATTATAACGCCCCCGATATCAGCCGTCCATACCGCATGGACGGTGCGATATTTTCAAAAATGATATAATCACTGCGATGACATGCCATAAGTGCGGCCGCGAAATAAGCCATGAACAATTTCCGCTGGGGCTGACTTTCTGCCCTTACTGCGGCGATAGAATAAGCGGGCACGATCTCTCTCAAGCTATCTCCTTTTGCCCGTATTGCGGCCGCCGCCTTATCATTGCCGCCGCGTTCTGCCCGGAGTGCGGCAAGCAGGTTGCCCCCGGAGCGACCTCATCCGCGGTAGTTACGAGCTCGGTCATACCGGTGTTCCCGAGAACACCGCCCCCACCCAGAGCCGCCCTCCCCCTCGAGGATGACATGACCGCGCAGCCCCAAGGTCGGAGCGAGCAGCAACACTTCTTCCCGCCAGAGGATGAAGAGCCTGAATCTATGATAGCTAAGCCTCCCGCCCCTTCCTCTAAGTCGTTCGGGTCGCAGCTTGCCTCTCTCGGCAGGCGCATATACCAACCCATAGAGGACCTGTTTACCGGGCGCTGGCGCCTAAAACGTCTGTATCGGGACTGGTCGGTTCATGACGCCCTCCCACCGGAGGAGATTCCAAGCGACAACTGCCTTAAAAATTCGCCCTCCCAAGCCCCCACGTCTGCCACACGAGTGCCGCCGTGGCTTGTTTTAACCCTGGCGGCCATTGCAGTCATTCTTCTTTTTGTTGCCATCGGCATCCTCATTCGGCGAGCATAAGTCATGTGCTATCCAAACGAACGCCCATAACTGCAGAGGTGTTTTAGTTCATGCCTGTCATCGAAGTCGAAAACCTGCATAAAACCTACGGCCAGATAAAAGCCGTCTGCGGCTTAAGTTTCCAAGTTGAGGCAGGCGAAATCTTCGGCATGCTCGGGCCTAATGGTGCTGGCAAGACCACCACTGTTGAAATCATTGAAGGGCTGCGCACAGCCGACTCTGGCCGGGTTTCGGTGCTGGACATGGATATTGCGCGCATGCCGGCTAAGATAAAAGAACGCATCGGGGTACAGCTGCAGGCACCGTCCCTGCTGCCCCTCCTTACCGCTCATGAAATCCTCAGTCTTTTCGGCGGCTTTTACCCAAAAAGTCTGCCGGCAGAAGAAGCACTTAGGCTCATCGCCCTCGAGGAAAGCCGCAGGGTTCTGGTGAAGAACCTTTCAGGCGGGCAGCAGCAGCGCCTGTCGGTTGCCTTGGCACTAATCAATGACCCCGATATCGCTTTCTTGGATGAGCCTACCACCGGACTTGACCCCCAAGCCCGGCACAGCCTGTGGTCAGTCATCGAAAACATGCGCACGCGAGGAAAAACGGTGTTCCTTACCACGCACTATATGGAGGAAGCCGAACACCTCTGTGACCGAGTGGCTATCGTAGATCACGGCCAGATTATCGCCCAAGGCTCACCGCGCACCCTCATTCAGAACCATTTCAGAGAAACAGCCATCGAGTTCGATATGGAACCGCCACCCCCCGAGCCCGTCCTCAAGGCACTGCCCGGCTCAACCCAAGTCTCTCTGGAAGGCAGCGAGGTCATCATCTACTCATCTGACATTGCCGCCACCCTGTCATCACTCCTTAAGTATGCAGAAAATATTGAGGGGGGCGACCGACTTAAGAATCTGCGGGTGCGCGAGGCTTCCCTAGAGGATGTGTTCCTCAAGCTTACCGGCCGGAGGATAAGGGAATGAAGGCCTTTTTCAAGCTTCTGGGGGCGGATTTTAAGCAATTTTTACGCGACCGGGTGGCCTTCTTCTTCACTTTCGCCTTCCCGGTGCTGTTTATGCTCCTCTTCGGCTTTATTTTCAGCGGCCACGAGGATATCAGCTACAACATTGGTCTTGCGAACGAAGACACCTCTCCCATCTCCTTGGGCATTGTTCAAGCACTTGAGAAGGTGCCGCCTTTCAAGGTAACACTGGGCACACTGGATGACGAACTTAATGCCTTAAGGTCTGGAGAGCGGCGTGCCGTAATCCTTATCCCAGCAAACCTAGGAGAAACTTTGGCAAACGGGCAGAGTGCCGAGATCATCGCCTACTACGACCCAGCCCAGGAAACATCTTCCCGAATCATTCTCTCGATCATGCAGGACGTTGTGGGCAAAATCAACCAGCAGGTCACCCAGCGCTCGGATCCATTGCAGCTTAGAGGAGAATCAATTCAGAGTCGTGAGCTGAGTTATATCTCTTATTTGGTGCCAGGCGTGCTCAGTATGTCCATTCTGTTTCTCGGACTTTTCAGCGGCGCCGTACAGGTGGAGCGGCGCGAGAAAAAGGTTCTTAAACGTTTCGGGGCGACCCCTCTTAAAAAACACACCGTCATCTTAAGCCAAATAACTCAGCGCCTAATCATCGCCCTTTTACAAGCCCTCATCATAGTCGCTGTGGCGCACTTCGCCTTCAACGTTGAGATGGTAGGCAACTGGTTCGCCATGTTCGGAGTGGTGTTCCTGGGAACGCTTACTTTTATCAGCTTCGGTTACTTCATCGTCGCCCGCGCCCGCACAGCGGAGAGTGCCCAGCCCATCATCCAGTTCGTCCAGTTCCCTATGATGTTCCTCTCGGGCATCTTCTTCCCAGTTGAGTTCATGCCTGCTTTCATGAAACCCATCATGGCCGCCATGCCGCTCACCTACCTCGGCGATGCCCTGCGCCAAATCATGGTGGATGCCACCCCCACCTACCCTATGGCTCTCAATCTCGGGGTCTTGGGCGCCTGGCTTGTGGTCTGTATGCTGCTCTCGTTCTGGCTTTTCAAATGGGAGTAGTAAGCCAAAAGACCCATCCTTATACAATCAGCATCGCATCGCCAAAGCTGTAGAAACGGTACCCCGCGCGGACAGCCTCATCGTAAGTCTTTTTGACACGTTCCAGCCCGGCAAAGGCACTTACCAGCATAAGGAGCGATGAGCGTGGCAAATGAAAGTTGGTAATCATAGCATCAGCTATACAGAACTTAAACCCCGGCAGGATAAAAAGGTCCACCCAGCCTGCAAAAGGATCTATTGCGGCTTCCCGGCTCTTAAGTGCCGCGTGCTCAAGCAGCCGCACGCTGGTAGTGCCCACACACACGATGCGCCGCCCCTCGGCCTTGGCCTTGGCAATGCCCTGCGCAGCCTCATCGCTTAGGCTACCGAACTCGCGGTGGATGTGATGGTTGGCAGGATCTTCCGCTTGCACCGGCCGGAAAGTATCCAGCCCAATATGGAGAGTGGTATAAAGCGTTTCTATCCCTTTGTTTTGCAGCCTCTGTAAAAGTTCCGGGGTGAAATGCAGCCCAGCGGTAGGAGCTGCCGCCGAGCCCTGCTCGCGGGCATAGACTGTCTGGTAGCGCTCCGGCTGCCCAAGAGGGGCATGAATATACGGCGGCAGAGGCACCTCCCCCAAGCTCGGTAGACGAGCTTCGCTCGTGATCTTTACCAGCCTGACACCATCGGGCAGTGCGTCCTGCATCTCGGCATAAACGTCTGTGGCAAACTCAACCACTGTGCCAACAGCGAGCCGCTTGCCCGGCTTCACCAGAGCTTCCCACACCCCATCCCCCACCCGCCGCAGAAGCAGTATCTCCGCCGCGGCACCAGTGCCCTTTTTGCGGCCATGGAGACGCGCAGGGATAACACGACTATCGTTCATAACCAGTACGTCTCCCGGCTTAAGCAAGTCAGGCAAATCATAGAAACGGCGATGCTCAAGTGCACCGCTTTTACGATGCAATATAAGCAGGCGCGCATGATCACGAGGCTCAATCGGAGTCTGGGCAATTAGCTCCGGCGGCAGGTTATAATCAAAATCACTAGTCTTCATGATGAATCAATGGGATTTCTGAGATACCCCCGGCAAAACAGCAATCAGCCCCATCTCTCTGCCAACTGCTTCCGTTTTTTTGCCGCTAGGGCCTGTTGACACTAATGGTATAATGGATGCATGAGAATTACAGAAGCGCAATTCAAAAGGATTATACCATACTTACCAACACAGCGGGGTAACGTAAGCATTGAAAACCAAAAGTTAATCAATGCGATATTGTATGTTGCTGAAAACGGCTGCAAATGGAGAGCGCTGCCTGAAACTTATGGCAAATGGTATACCGTATACAAACGTGTCAACCGCTGGGCCAAGAAGGGTGTTTTGGAACGCTTATTCTTAGCACTCCAGAAAGAACATCTTGCCATTATCAACGTGGAGATACTCGCCCTTGATAGCACCTGTGCCAAGGTTCATCCGGATGGTTGCGGTGCTTTCAAAAAAGCGGCAGGCAATCTATCG
>CAYOAR010000096.1:0-3490 GCA_964402105.1 uncultured Dehalococcoidales bacterium | reverse complement strand
CACTGTTTCCGTCTACCGCCAAGACAATTTTACTGATCTCTGCAAAGGTCCGCATGTAGCTGTAACGGGAGGGGTTAAAGCGTTTAAACTCCTATCGATTGCCGGAGCGTACTGGCGCGGCGATGAA
This sequence comes from uncultured Dehalococcoidales bacterium, assembly GCA_964402105.1. Lineage (GTDB taxonomy): Bacteria > Chloroflexota > Dehalococcoidia > Dehalococcoidales > UBA1222 > WRNP01. The sequence goes on along the minus strand of CAYOAR010000096.1, from coordinate 3,363 downwards.
AAGCGCCCTATGCTGCAGCGTATCTACGGGGCGGCATTCGACACGCCGCAGGCACTCATGGCTCATCTTGCCCAGCTGGAAGAGGCAGCTAAGCGCGATCATCGCAAGCTTGGGAAAGAACTTGAAATATTTACCTTTGACGATGAGGTGGGGCCGGGGTTGCCTCTTTGGCTCCCAAATGGAGCCGTAATCATTGAAGAACTTGAAAATCTAGTCAAGGATGTTGAGTACAAACATGGCTACGTGCGGGTAAGAACGCCGCATGTGAGCAAAGAGGATCTATTCCTTCACTCTGGGCACCTGCCTTACTATGCGGAAAGCATGTATCCCCCTATGGAACTCGAGGGTGTGCGCTATTACATCAAACCTATGAATTGTCCTATGCACCACAAGATATATAGCAGCAAGCCGCGGAGTTATCGCGAGTTGCCCTTGCGGCTTGCAGAGTATGGTACATGTTATCGCTATGAGAAATCAGGCGAGCTTTTTGGACTTATGCGGGTGCGCTCTATGCAGATGAATGATGCTCACATCTACTGCGCTGAGAAGCAGTTTGAGCAGGAATTTATCGCGGTTGTGGAGTTATATCTAAAATACTTCAAAATATTTGACGTCCGCGAATACCGTATGCGCCTTAGTACGCACGCGACCGAGGGGCTCGGGAAGAAATACGTCAACAACCCTGCCCTTTGGCTGAAAACCGAAGACATGGTGCGCGAAGCTATGTTACGTCACGACATCCCATTCGTGGAGGTGCCAGACGAAGCCGCTTTCTATGGGCCTAAGATTGATGTTCAAATTAAAAGTGCTATCGGGCGTGAGTTTACCTTAGCCACAAATCAAGTGGATTTTGCCCAAGCCGAGCGCTTTGATTTGGAGTTTGCCAACGAAGATGGCGGCAAGGAGCGGCCCATTATCATTCATCGTGCTCCGCTTAGTACTCACGAGCGCTTTATCGGCTTTTTACTCGAACACTACGGCGGCAACTTCCCGCTCTGGCTTTCTCCAGTACAGGCGGTGGTGATACCTGTTGCCGATCGGCATCTGGAATATTCCGGCAGACTGCAGCGCATCTTCCAAGAAAACGGGCTTCGGGTGAAGCTTGACAGCCGAGCAGAGCGTATGGGCAACAAGATACGTCAAGCTCAAGCTGCTCACGTTCCGTGTATGCTGGTGATTGGCGATAAAGAAGTTGAAAATGGCACTGTTTCGGTAAGATTGCACACCGGAGCGCAGGTTAACGACATAGCTATTGAGGTGCTACAGAACGCCATGATGAAAGCTGTGGTGGACAAAGCGCCCGATTTCACGTTATAATGTAAAATCCCCTGAGATGTGCAGTTTCAGGGCTGTATGTTTCAACAGTGCAAAATTGGAGGTACAGGGAAACATAATTAAAGAACTGCGTGTTAACCAAGTAATCAGAGGCAAAGAGGTGCGCTTAGTCGGGGAGAAAGGCGAGCAGCTTGGCATCATGCCGCTTTATCAGGCGAGAGAAATCGCCGAGCGTTCGGGTCTTGATTTGGTGGAAGTTGCCCCTACGGCGGTGCCGCCTGTATGCCGCTTGATGGATTATGGGAGATTTAAGTACACTCAAACAAAGAAAGAACGAGAGGCACGCAAGAGCCAGAAGACGGCACTACTGCGCGAGATAAGGCTTCGTCCCAAGATCGGAGACCACGACTTCGAAGCAAAAGCGCGGACCGCCCGCAAGCTATTGGGAGAGGGCGATAAGATAAAAGTAACCATCATGTTTCGGGGACGGGAGAATACCCATCCGGAATTGGGCATTAAACTTATCGATCGAATGAAGGAAACTCTGAAGGACTTTTCGGTATTGGAAAAGGAACCAACGCGCGAAGGGGCTCGCTTGCATATTATTCTAGCCCCTCTGGCAACTAAGAATAAACCGGCTGAAACCGCAAAGGTAGAACTCGCCGAAGAAGAGGTAGGGATATTACAGGATGCCAAAGCTTAAAACTCACAAAGGGGCAGCTTCCCGGTTCAAGATAACCGGTACCGGTAAGATTATGCGCATGAAAGGCGGCAAGAGCCATTTACGTCGCACTAAGCCGCAGCGCGTAAAGAAACTTTTTGATCAAATGATTCCATTGCATCCCGCTGATAGGAAGCGCATCAGTCGGCTTATCCCTAATGGCACGGACTGATAGTTTCGGGGCGGCTAATTAAAGGAGGAACATCTTGGCTAGAATTAAAATGGGCATGACGAGGCGTCGCAGGCATAACAAAGTATTGGAACTTACCAAAGGCCAGCGTGGTGCGCGGCGCACCTTATATAAGCAAGCGCACGAGTCAATGTTGCACTCGTTGAACTATGCATACATGCATCGACGTGAGCGCAAAGGCGATATGCGCCGCATTTGGATTACACGCATCAATGCTGCCTGCCGCGCAAACGGCATAACTTACAGCCAGTTCATGGCGGCACTTAAGAACGATGGCCTTGACTTGAACCGTAAGACCTTGGCAGATATGGCGATTAGAGGTCCTGAGGCGTTTACCCAGATAGTAAGTGCCGCGAAGACAAACTAGATTATTAGGCAATAAGACGAATGAGCAGGTTTTTCGCCTGCTCATTTTTATATTGCTCCCGGTGGTTACGATTGCCTGCTTGTCGGAACGCGCCTTAATCGAACGTACCGAGGCTGAGATTGCGCAAACTAGTTATTGGGGACGCTCTATTGTGCTACATACTCGTTGTTCAAGGAAGTAGTGCGAGTTTTGGTGTTATTGCGTCTTGTGTCTTGCTCCGCCTTGGAAAATAAACAAGAGCGAAATTGCTGCAGATAAGGCTAACAAAAGCATCTTCCAAGGAGCTTCCCATAGCCGTGTGCCCAGCTCCGCCAGATCATGCGGTCGATAAAATAGAATCCCCCCGATGGCGATGGCCATCACAGCGCAAAAAAGCACGGCTCCGGCAGCCGCATCTTTGGCAATTCGCGCCATAGAGTGCGGGTTTTTTGTGCTAAGATCAACAGCTCTTTCAATTGCCGTATTTGTTGCCTCGGCAGTAATGACAATAGCGATAATTGCCAATAGCACAGCCCACTCCCCTTTTTGCAGTGAAAATGTCCAAGCAAGCACCATTGCATACAATGCCGCAACTAAATGAATGCGGAAATTTCGCTCATGCCGCACGCAGTACCATAATCCACGCCCTGCATACATAAAAGAGAGAAAGAATTTTCTCATGTTCACCTGCAAATTACGAATACAAGTAGATGGTGGCATTGTATCTGACAGCTTTAAATGGGTCAATAATTAGTCATTTGACAATAGCCTATAGAGAAAGAGCCGGCTAGTATTACCCAGAGAATATTGTCTTATAGTTGCTATTACTTT
>CAYOAR010000095.1:0-3792 GCA_964402105.1 uncultured Dehalococcoidales bacterium | reverse complement strand
GCCAACTGGTGCATGGATTACTGCGAAGAGCATATCCTGCCCATTTTTGAAAAACACTGCCCCGGTGACGACCGCCCGCGCCAGGCGATTAGCGCCTCTCGCGATTGGTTCGAGGGGAGAAAGAAATTACCCGAGGTTAGAAGTATTATTCTCAACGAGTGCCATGCCTCCGCGCGCGAACTGGATGCCAATCCCGTCGCTCAAGCTGCCGCCAGGGCCTGCGGGCAGGCCTCGGCTTGCTTCCATACCCCAACCCATTCTCTGGGGCTGGCATTCTACGGGGTAGCCGCTATCGCTTATGACCGTGTCGGGTTGAATGAGGCACCGGATGTCTACGACCGAATCGCCGCGGAGGAGTGTGCAAAAATGGAAGCTGCTCTCCGAGCGGTATCCGTTGAGAACGAGCCCAGCCCGGTAAAAATCAATTGGAATTGTTAACGGTTTAGCCTTGAAATGAAGACAGCTCGCATACACACCAAATGGCAACGATATCGGCAACAACGATAGTTTTCATATCAATAGTGAACAGGTAGAAACTTAAACAAATGAAAAACATTGAAACGCCAAACCTTTACATAAAGTCATGGTGCGGCGATCTGGAAGCCGGAGCCCTCGAGCAGGCTATGCACATTGCTCAGCTGCCGTTTGCTTTCCGCCATGTGGCGCTTATGCCGGATGCCCACCAAGGCTTTGGGATGCCCATCGGGGGAGTGCTGGCAACGCGGGATACAATCATTCCGAATGCCGTCGGTGTTGATATAGGGTGCGGGATGCTCGCATGTAAAACAAAGCTGCAAGAAATATCCCGAGACGAAATCAAGAAGGTTTTAGGGATTGTGCGGAGAATTGTGCCTGTGGGTTTTAATCACCGCAAAACCCCGCTGGATATAAACGAGCCGCCCGCACAAAGACATGCCCCCATCGCTAACGAAGAGTATGAAAGTGCCCGCTACCAGGTCGGCACTCTGGGCGGCGGCAATCATTTCATTGAAATCCAGCGAGGGAGTGACGGCTGTATTTGGTACATGATCCACTCGGGCAGCCGGAATATCGGGAAAAAGGTGTGTGATTATTACAACAAGCTGGCAAAGAGCCTGAACAGCCGTAGATCGCAGATGGTTCCCAGAGAGTGGGATCTAGCGTATCTACCAGTAGAGTCGGATGAAGGAGTGCAGTACGTTCAGGAGATGCAGTATTGTCAGGAGTTTGCTTATAAAAACCGAGAGGTCATGGCAGGTTTGATTGCGGATGCCTTTGCGGAGGCAACGTCCGGCTTTGACGTTCAAAAAACTATTAACGTTCACCATAACTACGCTCATCTCGAGGAGCACTTTGGCGAGCGTGTCTGGGTGCATCGCAAGGGGGCGATATCGGCTCACAAGGGAGCGGTGGGTATCATCCCGGGTTCGCAGGGGTCGAAGTCATTTATCACCCGAGGGCTCGGCAACCCTGAGTCATTCAGTTCATGCAGTCACGGGGCGGGTCGGCGCATGGGACGCAAGGAGGCTCAGCGTACTCTGTCACTAAGTGATGAAATCAAACATATGGATGACCTTGGAATAGTTCATGGGATTCGCGGGGCGGGTGATTTGGACGAGGCTGCTGGAGCGTATAAAGACATAGATGCCGTGATGGCTGAGCAGGCTGATCTGGTAGAAATCGAAGTTGAGCTTACGCCCCTTGGAGTAATCAAAGCATAGGGCAATGATGGAGACATAGCTTAGTTGAGCCCAAGCAACAAATGCCTATCGGTAAGCCTGTTGCCCCAAGAAATTGACAGCAGAAATACGTTGCGGGGTAGAGGGTAGACGCTTGGGATATAAACGGCAGCAGGCTTGGCGAGAATTAAAACCATAGCTGGGAAGATTGGGTTCATACGGTCTCCAAATAGAAAAAGCCCCTCGGTTAGGAGGAGCTTTTATTTCTTGAGAAATAACCGGGGATTAAGTTGTAGCGAGGGCGGGAGTTTTGACGTGCTGGCGCTCCAGTGCCTTTAGGGCATAACTAGCAAAGATGGCAGGTATATAGTCTCTCCTGTGGAGATCCCTGATTTCATCAGCTGTCATATGAGAGAATAGCTTCCGCTCTTTCGCCTCATCCATGACCTCGGCCATATTCTTTGTCCTATCCTCTCTAAGTGCCACGAATTCGTCGTATGATTTCGTCATAATCTACTTTCCCTCTATCCTCCGACCGGATTTCGTTCCACACAAAAGCATCTTCCCAGTCATCGGTTCCTAGTAAATGCTTATTCTTCCAGTCTAGAATGGTATCCTGCTTAAAAGTATACAATAACTCCTTGGCATCATCAAGGTTTATGATATGGAATGACGTCTCCACATTGCCCTCGTAAACACCAACATGCTCTTTGCTATCGTATTTCTCGGCCAGATAGTTCGACAACTCATCCCACTCGTCGTCGGAGAGCTTATCAAATGCCTCTGGCCTCACGAATGAACCCTGGTAGCCATCCGGGTAGTCTACCGGCTCGCCGGTTTCAGGATCATATGTATCGTCTTTCTTTGATGCGAATTGCAGAGCGCGTTGTTTGGCGCCTCTGATAGGCGTATGTTTGGGTTTCACGGCTCCAAGTTTACCATCTTAGGCGCGGCTATTGCCACTACTGCCACTCCCACTCGCAAACTTGGTATTGGTATTTTTGGGGCGCTTGCTTTCATCCTAGGTTGTTATGCCAACGACTTGGCTGGCGAAAACAGGTCGGCACCGGCAAGAGGCAGTAATCTGAACATTTGATTGTTATGACTGAAAGCCGTAAAATGAAGAATTACTTTCCCATTGAGCTAGCCGGGAAAATGTTTCCGGCGGCTTGGCTGAGGAGTACTGTATGGCTGTACATATAACTGATACCACCCTGCGCGATGCGCACCAATCCCTTGTTGCCACGCGTATGCGTACACGCGACATGCTGGATATTCTTCGTGACCTTGATGAGGTGGGGTTTTATTCACTTGAGGCCTGGGGCGGAGCGACTTTTGACTCCTGCATCCGCTTTCTGAACGAAGACCCATGGGAGAGGCTGAGGGAAATACGCAAAGGGGTCAAAAACACCCGCCTTCAAATGCTTCTGCGCGGGCAGAACTTGGTCGGTTATCGCCACTATGCCGATGACATGGTGCGTGAGTTCATCAAGCTCTCCGTCAAGAATGGCATGGATATTTTCCGGGTATTTGATGCCCTGAATGACATCCGCAATATGCGCCTTTCTATTGAGACGGTGAAAGAATGCGGGGCGCATGCCCAGGGTACTATTTGCTATACCACCAGTCCCGTTCACACGACACAGCGGTTTGTGGATATGGCTGTTGAGCTTGCGAAGCTTGGCTGCGACTCGCTCTGCATCAAGGACATGGCAGGGATTATTTCGCCGGATGCCGCAGCCGAACTGGTAAGGTCAATCAAAGCCAAGGTTAAGCTCCCGCTTGATCTGCACTCGCATTGCACCAGCGGTATGGCTCCTATGTCTTACTATGCTGCGGCAGAGGCAGGGGTGGACGTACTGGATACCGCCTTCTCCCCGTTTGCCTGGGGAACGTCCCAGCCTCCAACCGAGAGCATGGCCGCCGCCTTTAAGGGTACAAAATATGATACTGGGCTCGATCTTAACAAGCTAAATGCCATTGGTGAGCGTTTTCTGGAAATCAGCCGAAAATACCGCCCCCTGCTTACAGAAGAGGTTACTCGTCCCAGCATCGCCGTTTTGCTGCATCAAGTGCCGGGCGGCATGATCTCCAACCTGGTAAGCCAGCTTCGCGACCAAAAGGCACTGGATCG
>CAYOAR010000094.1:0-3246 GCA_964402105.1 uncultured Dehalococcoidales bacterium | reverse complement strand
CCGACAGTTTGCCGCCTTATGAATTGCTTGATCCTGTCATCAAAGCCTATGTGGAAGAGGACAAGAGCGTGGAGCAAATGCTCTCGGCGGGCATGGATGAGGCGGTGGTGCGTAAGGGGGCTAGCCTTGTCGATAAAAGCGAATACAAGCGCCGCCAAGCACCGCCCGGCATCAAGATAACCACCCGCGCCTTCGGCAAGGATAGAAGGCTGCCGATAACCAACAAATTCCGTGGTAACGGTTAAGAGCGTTCTCCTTCGCATTGTTGACATAAATGCGGTATGACCCCACTTGTTAGCCTCCCGGTTGAGAAACACCTCTGCTTGATAATCAGGCGCGCGATATGTGCTTCGGGAGGCGATAAGTTAATAATAGCACCGAGATAGGGCAGCCATCGGTTGAAATGGGATATCAACCGGTGCAATAATTGACTAACGAATTACCGAAAGGAGTAACCTATGTCTAACAACAACTCATCTGGGTGGATGCCTCTGGCAGGCGGCGTACTGAATATTGTTTCTGGCGCACTAGGGATTATCAGCAGTATAGTCCTTATCATTATTATGCCAATATTTTCAAATATATTTTCAAATCTTGTTTTCGACTCCTCCGATTTTGATGGTTTCGATTCTGACGCATTCATCGTGGCCTTTACTGTTTCATTCATTGTCTCAAGCTTATTAACACTTATCCCAAGTATCATCGCAATTGTTGGCGGGGTCTTTGCTATCAAGCGCAAACGCTGGGGGTGGGCATTGGCCGGCTCCATTTGTGCAGTGCTTTGCTCGAGTGTAATGGGCGTTGTAGCCATTGTCTTCATCGCGATGTCTAAGAGCGAATTCACAAAAATTAATCCGCAGCCTGAGCCACCTGGGGCTCGCTAACCGAAACCAGCGGTACCAAACGAAAGGCTGCCTGGGCTGTTCCTTGGCGCCGTTCTTCCTGTAAGCACTTGGCCGTCCGCTCTCAAACGGCGGACGGCTAGGCTGGTGTCATCTACAGAGTCATGGTGTTCAGAGAGGTTTCCTATGGCACCGCTTGCAACGGAAGCGTTAACAGGGTAAGACTTGCCATTGGTTGTTACGAAAGCATTGTTGACATAGCGCTTGATACGCGTTGTATAATAACATATCGAATATATTAGATATGAGGTGCGCGTTGCCAAAATGTCTTGAAAGCGCCAGGGTATTCGCGGCTTTTTGCGACGAAACGCGGCTCAGGGTTCTGGAACTTCTGCGCGGCGGCGAGAAATGCGCCGGGGTATTACTTAAGCAGGTAAGTGTCGGGCAATCCACCCTTTCGCATCACATGAAAATTTTAGTGGAAAGCGGGATCGTCACCACGCGTAGGGCAGGCAAGATGACATATTACTCCATCTGTGAGGGCGGCAGGCAATATGCCATTGAACTGCTAAAGCAAATCACGACTTTCAAAACCAACGAAAAAGCTCGGGGTAAATCAGTATAAAATACGAAATACGAAAGAGAAGGTGCTTGACATGAGTTCTTTTAAAATTGTGGTTGATTCTTCCTGCGACTTGCCGCCCGAGTATATCAAGGAGCATGGTATTGAGGTACTGCCGATGGCCTTTTATCTAGACGGCCGGGCGCACGACAAGGGGTATTGGCAGGAAATATCTAGCAAGGAGTATTACAGTGCACTGCGGGGTGGCAGTATTGCTAAGACATCGCAGGTTAATCCCGGGGCGCTTGTTACCGTTTTTACGGAGTATGCCAAACGGGGCGAGGATGTCCTGTTCATCGGTTTGAGCGGAGGCCTTTCGGCAACATACCAAAATGCGAAGATTGCATTGCAAGAGCTTCAGGAAACATATCCCGACTGCAATATTCTTCCCATTGACAGCCTGAACGCGACCGCGGGGCATGGCTTATTAGCCATGCTAGCCGTTCAAAAGCGCAAAGAGGGTTTGTCGGCCGGCGAAACAGCGGTTTGGCTGGAGGATAAAAAACACTCTTGCCTTTCGCTGTTTACGGTGGATGATCTTATGTATCTGCATAGAGGCGGGCGGCTTAGCAAACTCTCGGCGGTGGCCGGTTCGGTACTGGGAGTGAAGCCCGTACTCAATGTTGCCCCCGACGGAACACTTAAGCTGAAAGACAAGGTGCGCGGGCGGAAAGCAGCCCTTGAGCTGCTGGTCAGCCAACTAAAACGAAGCCTTGAGCCCAATACTACCCTAGGTACCGTACTTATTTCCCACACCGATTGTTTGGAGGATGCCGAGGTGCTCTCCGGAATGGTTAAAAATGCCGTTTCGGTGCGCCGCATCGTCATCATGATGATGGGGCCGGTAATCGGGGCGCATGTCGGACCCGGTGCCATCGCCCTGTTTTTTGAGGCGGATATGGCGCGCGGGGAGTATGAAAGCAAGTTTTACGGTAAAAAATAGGCATCATCAAAGATAAAACTTATTTCAGGGGGGGCCGCCCATCCCCCTCGGATAGTTTGCCCGCAGTGGCGTTCTCCGCTAAACTATGCTGGCTTGGAATAAGAGCGTGCAATAAAGCGCGCATAGGAGATAATGCATGAGTGGCGGCGAAGGCGCACTGGACAAGTACTGGGATGCCCTAAAGGAAACCTACCGGCAAGAGTACTCAGAGGTGGCGGCAGATCACATGGTCTTCCCGCGCAATACGGGTGAGATCATTGAGCATGACGCTTTCGGTATTTTCAATGATGAGTACGATGACCTCATAGCCATGTGGCTGAAAATAGACAATGGTTCCATCTCCAACACCGGGTTTTCGGCAGAAGATTGTATAACCTGTACTGCCTGCGGCAGCATCATTACCGAGCTTGCCCGTGGGAAGACCATTGATGATGCTACAAAGATAACCGCTGATGAGGTGATGGAAAATCTGCAGGGTCTGCCCGAGGAAGATCGCCATTGTGCCGAGCTTGCGGTAAACGTCCTCAGGATGGCGGTTGCTGACTATCGGAGCCGATCCGGCTAGGGCGGTTGGTATGAAAAAATTACTTTCAGGCAACGAAGCTTTCGCCTTAGGCGCGTTCCATGCGGGGGTTAAGGTCGCGGCGGCTTATCCCGGCACACCAAGCACCGAAATCATGGAAAACCTTGCCCGCTACTCCGGGTTGCATGCCGAGTGGTCCACCAACGAGAAGGTAGCTCTGGAGGTTGTGCTGGGTGCCTCTTATGCCGGAGTGCGTGCACTCGCTTCCATGAAGCACGTGGGCTTGAACGTGGCGAGTGACCCGTTTATGGCGGCG
>CAYOAR010000093.1:0-4733 GCA_964402105.1 uncultured Dehalococcoidales bacterium | reverse complement strand
TCCTCGGGAGGGTTGGGCACGATGGGGTTTGAGCTGCCCGCAGCTATGGGAGCCAAGGTGGGGCGCCCGGATGAGATGATTTGGTGTATAGCGGGTGACGGCAGTTTCCAGATGACTATTCAGGAGCTGGCAACGGTGGCGCGCGATAATATCGGCATTAAGGTAGCTATCCTAAACAACGGCGTGCTGGGTATGCCGTACCAGTGGCAGACTCTTTTCTATGGCCAGCGTTATATGGCAACCGCCCTTTGCTGCCCCGATTTTGTAAAACTCGCTGATGCCTACGGTATCCCGGCTGAAAATGTCATACGCAAGGAAGATGTGCGCCCTGCTATCGAGCGCGCCATCGCAACCCCGGGTCCTTTCATCCTTAGCTTTGTTATCTCTCCCGATGAGAGCGTCTACCCCATGGTGCCACCAGGGGCCGCTCTTCATGAAATCATCGAGGCTCCCAGACAGGAGGTGCCGGCATGGTCGCGCAGAAACACGCCATAGTAGTCCTAGTGACCAATCGTCCTGGTGTCCTGAACCGCGTAGCGAGCCTCTTCCGCCGCCGCGGCTTTAACATAGAAAGCATTGCGGTAGGGGAGAGCGAGATTGCCGGCGTTTCACGCATGACTATTATTGTGGATGGTGCCAGCACTCTTGTCGAACAAGTGCGCAAGCAGCTCGATAAGGTGATTGATGTTATCAAGGTATCCGATATTTCCGGCGAGAATATAATCTCGCGCGAGCTGGCGCTTATCAAGGTCAAGACCGCCTCCGCCACGCGGAGCGAGGTTATACAGATTGCGGGCACGTTCCGGGCTAAGATTGTGGACGTATCAACGGATTCAGTCACGATTGAGGTAACCGGAGATGAAGCCAAGGTTGACTCGCTGTATAATCTTCTGAAGCCCTTTGGTGTGAAAGAGATCTCGCGCACTGGGGTGGTGGCCATGACGCGCGGTGCAACCGACGGCGGGCGGGGCGAAGAATAAAACAACACAAACACAAAGTTTTATAACACGAATTTAGGAGGAGAAAATGGCAATCATTTATTACGACGAAGACTGTGATTTATCTTATCTCAAGGATCGTACGGTTGGTATTATCGGTTATGGTAGCCAGGGTCATGCCCAAGGCCAAAACCTGCGCGACAGCGGCGTCAGGGTCATCATCGCCGAGGTGAAAGGCTCTGCCGCTTATGATAAGGCTGTTGCGGATGGTTTTACGCCTCTTTCTGCCGCTGAGGTTGCCAAGCAGGCTGACTATATCGTCATGCTTGCTCCAGACACCGTTCAGCCCAAGATATACCAGAACGATGTCTTGCCTGGTCTTGGGGCTGGCAAGGTGCTTCAGTTTGCTCATGGCTTTAACATCCATTATGGCCAGATTGTACCACCCAAGAACGTGGATGTGACCATGATTGCCCCTAAAGCCCCTGGGCAGATGTTCCGGAGGGTCTTTGTTGAGGGTGTAGGGGCTCCGTCTCTAATTGCCGTTCACCAAGATGCCTCAGGTAAAGCCAAAGAGTTGGCTCTGGCTTATGCCAAGGGTATCGGTTCGAGTCGCGCCGGCGTGCTGGAAACCTCATTTGCCGAGGAAACCGAGACCGACCTCTTTGGTGAGCAGGCTGTGCTGTGCGGCGGCGTAACCTCACTTATCAAAGCGGGCTTTGAAACACTTGTTGAGGCTGGCTACCAACCCGAAGTGGCTTACTTTGAGTGTCTGCATGAACTGAAGCTCATTGTGGATCTCATCTACAAGGGCGGCATTGCCTTTATGAGGAGCTCTATCTCTGACACGGCCAAATATGGTGACTATACGCGTGGACCGCGTATTATCAACGAGGTAGTGCTGGATGAGATGGCCGATATCTTAGAGGAGATCCAAGACGGGCGCTTTGCTCGCGAATGGATTTTGGAGAATCAAGCGGGGCGCCCTGTTTACAACGCCCTTAAGGCACGCGAAGAGGAACATCTAATTGAAGAGGTGGGGGCTGAGCTCCGCCAAATGATGCCATGGCTTAAGGAAGATAAATAGTTTTGGGTTGACAGCACGCAGCGCAGGGGGCAGCCAGACAGCTGCCCCCTGCATTTTATCGGCACACTTACAACGGGAGTTATCCATGTTGTATTCTTTGACTTTGCTTCCTGCTTCCTGTATCTTATTAGTCACTCGGATTTGAGCCTGAAATGAAAAACCATCCATATCGCTTAGCAATCAGAATTAGCCTTACACTTACCGACCCCTCCATTTGAGGAGGGGTTTCTGTGTGTACGATTAAATTCTGAAGGAGCGCAATATGGATAAAATCACCATTTTTGATACCACTCTCCGCGACGGCGAACAGGCTGCCGGCGGCTCGCTGAATGTAGCGGAGAAAATTGAGATCGCCCGACAACTTGAACGGTTGGGGGTTGATGTCATTGAAGCCGGGTTCCCCATCAGTTCGCCTGGCGACTTTGAGTCGGTGCGGGCTATTGCTAAAGATATACAAAACGCCACCGTCTGTGCCTTGGCACGCGCCAACCCCGCCGACATCGACTGTGCCTGGGAGGCAGTGAAAGAGGCCGCAAGCCCTCGCCTGCATGTTTTTATCTCTGCCTCCGATATTCAGATGACCCATCAGCTCAACAAGAGCCGCGACCAGGTGCTGGAACTTGCTGTGGGCATGGTTGCCCATGCCCGGCGCTATACTAAAAACGTTGAGTTTTCCCCCATGGATGCCTCCCGTGCCAACGCCGAATATATTTTCCGTTTGCTGGAGGCTGTTATTGCGGCAGGGGCTACCACCGTCAATATCCCGGATACGGTAGGTTATGCCATTCCGGCGGAGTTTGGGCGTTTCATTGCCAGTATTAAACAAAATGTGCCGAACAGCCAAAACGCGGTTATCAGCGTGCATTGCCACAACGATTTGGGGCTTGCCGTAGCCAATAGTCTCGAGGCTGTGCGTAACGGTGCGCGCCAGGTGGAGTGCACCATTAATGGAATCGGAGAGCGGGCAGGTAACGCTTCGCTGGAAGAGGTGGTGATGGCTGTGGCTACTCGAGCCGATGTCTTTGGATGCACAACCGACTTGGACACCACGCAGATTTACCGCACCTCTCGCTTGGTAAGCGAGCTTACCGGCTTTCCCGTGCAACCCAATAAGGCTATTGTGGGGGCTAATGCATTTCGCCATCAGTCGGGCATTCATCAGGACGGTGTCATCAAAATGCCTACCACCTATGAGATCATTGATCCTCAGCGCGTGGGGGTGCCGTCTTCTGCACTTGTCATGGGCAAGCTTTCCGGGCGGCACGCTTTCCGTGAGCGTATGGCAGAGCTAGGCTATAGCCTGTCGGATACTGACTTTGAGCAGGTCTTCGCGGCTTTCAAGGTGCTGGCAGACAAAAAGAAAGAGGTTTCTGACCGCGACATTGAGTCATTGGTAGCTGAGTACAGGCGCACCGCAACCCAATACTATAATCTGGAGAGGATACAGGTTACCTGCGGTGATCGAGGCATTCCCACGGCGGCAGTCAAACTTTCAGGCCCGGGGGGCGAAGAGCTTGCTGATGCAGCTTTGGGTACTGGGCCGGTGGATGCGGTCTTTCAGGTCATCAACCGCCTTGTCGGAGTGCCGAATACACTTACCGAATTTACAGTGAACTCGATTACGGGAGGCATTGATGCCATTGGTGAGGTGCTCATCCGTATCGAAAGCGCCGGGATATCTTATACCGGACGCGGTGCCGATATGGATATCATAGTTGCCAGTGCTAAGGCTTACATGAATGCCTTGAACCGCTTGCTTTCGGCGAAGGGTTTGGCGGAAAGAAACGAACGGCAACAAGATTAGAGGAAGCCATGACATTAGCAGAAAAGATACTGGCCGCCCATGCGGGCAAGAAATCGGTTTCTCCGGGTGAGTTTATCAGCGCCCGGGTGGACATGGTTTTATCTAATGATATCACGGCGCCTATCGCTATCCGTGAGTTTAAAAAGCTTGGCGCCGAAAAGGTCTTTGACCCCCGGAAGGTGGCCATGGTACCTGATCACTTCGTGCCTAATAAAGACATCCTCTCCGCCGAGCAAGCCAAGACTGTGCGCGGGTTTGCCAAGGAACATAGCATTCACTTTTTTGAGTGCGGGCAGATGGGTATTGAACATGTGTTGCTACCCGAGAAAGGGCTGGTGCTGCCGGGAGACCTCGTTGTTGGCGCAGACTCGCACACGTGTACCTATGGTGCGTTGGGGGCTTTTGCTACGGGTATGGGTTCGACCGATATTGCAATGGCCATGGCAATGGGCGATGTCTGGCTTAAGGTGCCGCCCACGATACGCTTTGTCTATCATGGTAAGCTGCCTCCTTGGATTGGCGGGAAGGATCTCATTCTTTATACGATCGGCCAAATCGGGGTGGATGGGGCACTTTATGCCGCCATGGAGTTCACGGGCGAGGCAATTGACGCACTCTCTATGGACGGACGCTTTACCATGAGTAATATGGCCATCGAGGCCGGGGCTAAAGCGGGACTCTGCGGCGCAGATGAGAAGACGCGGGAATACGTGAAAACGCGCGCCCGCCGCCCGTACGCCATCTACGAGCTTGGTTCTGCTGCGGAGTGCACTCAAGTTATTGAGTATGATATTTCGCGGCTTGAGCCGCAGGTGGCCTGTCCGCATCTGCCCTCCAACGTGTGCTCGGTAAGTCAGGTAGATGCGAAGATCGACCAAGTAGTCATCGGCTCATGCACCAATGG